>NZ_MUFH01000002.1:0-53274 GCF_001996115.1 Salinivibrio sp. MA427 | reverse complement strand
GCTTATTACGTTAAAAGTTAGTATTTAATGTTGATATTTAGTTTAAAAAACAATTAACATCCGGCCTTCTTTCCCATTGACGGGAAGTGCAGCACTAACATGGAGACGAATGACATGCACTTAAACACCTCCGAGCAACGGGGCGGCCCACATAAACGCACGCTGTTTACGCGTTTTCTCGATACCGTCGAGTGGCTCGGCAACTTATTACCCCATCCTGTGACCTTATTCGCAATTTTCTGCGTCGCCATTCTGCTGGCATCGGGTGTCGCCGGTTACTTTGATGTTTCAGTGGCGGATCCGCGTCCAGAAGGCGCAAGCGGGCGTGCCGCCGATGGCATGATCTACGTGCAAAGCTTGCTTAATGCCGAAGGTTTGCAAATGATCGTCACCAATTTGGTGAAAAACTTTACTGGCTTTGCGCCATTAGGCACCGTATTGGTTGCTATGTTGGGTGTTGCAGTAGCCGAGCATTCTGGCTTACTCTCAGCATCAATGCGTGGTTTAGTGATGGGCGCCTCTCGCCGTACCGTCACCTTTACCATTGTCTTTGCAGGTATTATCTCTAACACCGCCTCAGAGCTCGGTTATGTGGTCTTAATTCCGCTCGCGGCGATGATCTTTCACTCGTTAGGCCGCCACCCACTTGCCGGCTTGGCAGCAGCATTTGCCGGGGTGTCGGGCGGCTATTCAGCTAATTTATTGCTGGGGACCGTCGACCCATTGCTCTCCGGGATCACCGAATCTGCTGCACAAATGATTGATCCCGAGTACACCGTGGGCCCAGAGATGAACTGGTACTTTATGTTTGTCTCCACCTTCTTTATTGCCTTTGTCGGCGCCTGGATAACCGATAAGATTGTTGAGCCTAAGCTTGGACCTTATGACCAAAGCCAAGCGTCTGAAGACATTTCTGCGGCCTCGGCCAGTAAGCTTAATGATGACGAAAAACGCGGCCTGCGTAATGCGGGGATTGCGGTGCTGATTGTCAGTGGTATTTTAGCGCTCACCATTGTCCCAGAGTGGGGAGCACTGCGTCATCCCGAGACCGGTGACGTGGCGGGATCTCCGTTCTTGAAAGGGATTGTCGCCTTTATCATGGTGTTCTTCGCGGTACCGGGTACCGGGTATCGTGTTTGGTCGTACGGTTGGTACCATCAACAACGATCGTGATGTGATTGACTCGATGTCGAAATCGATGAGTGCGATGGGGATGTACATCGTACTGGTGTTCTTCGCCGCTCAGTTTGTCGCCTTCTTTAAGTGGACCAACTTCGGCCAAGTGATTGCCGTCGGCGGCGCAGACTTTCTGCAAACCATCGGTTTAACCGGTCCAGCATTATTCTTTGCCTTCATCTTGATGTGTGGCCTGATTAACCTCTCAGTCGGCTCGGCATCGGCGCAGTGGGCCATCACCGCCCCGATTTTTGTGCCGATGTTAATGTTGGTGGGGTATGCCCCAGAGACCATCCAATCGGCGTACCGGATCGGCGATTCAGTGACCAACATTATCACCCCGATGATGAGTTACTTCGGGCTGATTCTGGCGGTGGCGTGTCGCTATGTGAAAAACCTGGGGATTGGTACCTTAATAGCCACCATGCTGCCTTACTCGATGATCTTTATGGTCGGGTGGAGTATCTTGTTCTATGTGTGGGTTTTTGTTCTCGGTTTACCGGTCGGCCCGGGCGCAGAGACGTATTACAACTTTAACCAATAATCGTCTTTGATTCTTTACCAGGCAAGCCGATCACGCTTGCCTTTTTTCCCTCTTAAGTGGGATTTTCATCCTTCCTCGAAGACGGTTATAGTAACGCTATCTCAATGATGGTAGCCAACAAATGACAACTCTTGCCGACAGTCAGGACCAACCGGCTTGCGACGCTCACTCTCTTGCCCGCGAGGCACAACTGAGTGAGGCGTTTAAACACAATATTACGCCCTTTTGGCAGCAACGTGAGCATGGATTTTTCCATGGAGAAAGTGGCTTACGTCTGCATTGGTGTAGCTTTACGCACCCACAACACACGCGTGCAGTCGTGGTGGTAAATGGCCGCATTGAAAGCGTAATGAAGTACCAAGAGATCTTTTATGACCTCTTTCAAATGGGCTATGACGTTTACAGCTTTGATCATCGCGGCCAAGGTTTATCAGAGCGTTTAGTCATTAAACCGCGCGATTTGGGACATGTTGAACGTTTTGACGATTATGTCACCGATCTCGCGACCTTCATGCAAACCATTCGGGCGCATCGTCATTATGATCAGACCTTCATGCTAGGTCACTCGATGGGGGGCGCCGTTGCCACACTCTATGCGCATCAGTATCCGAACGCGCTTGCAGGATTAGCCATGACCGCGCCCATGTTTGGCGTACAAGTGAGTCCCTGGCTCGGCCGTATCGCGCCTTGGCTTTGTCGCTCGATGGCACGCTATCAACACCCACCGCGTTTTGGGCCAGGGCAAGTGGGCTATCGTCATGTGCCGTTTGAGCAAAACCGCCTGACTCACTCGCGAGCACGCTATGCCTGGTTTCGCCAGCTATATATCAACCAACCCCAGTTACAAATCGGTGGACCGAGCGCGCGCTGGATTGCCGAAGGCATGGCCGCAGGCGAACAATGCTTAGCGGTCGCATCACAATTAACGACGCCAACATTTATCTGCCAAGCTGGTGGCGAGCAAATCGTCTCTAATCCGGCCATGTCGCAATTTCATTTTTTACGCCAACAGGCCAATCAACCCAGCCAATGGCAGTTTTTTGCAGGGGCACGGCATGAGATCCTGTTTGAAACCGATACCCATCGTATTGCCGCTTTATCCGCAATACGCGACTTTTTTGATCGCCAATGCAAGGATCGCTAATGCAAGCTGTCGGCTCATCCATGGGGTCACTAAAAGCGGAAATCAAACAGTGATAGTGTTCCCTTTTTAACCGCTACGAGTTGCAGTAGACTCAAAGGATACTGTGATTGTGATCGCCAAACTAATGAGGACATGATGTACAAACTTGTCGCTTCTGATCTCGACGGTACCTTGCTGACGCCTGAGCATCGTATCGCCCCCTATACCAAGCAAGTGCTGGAGCACCTTCATCAGCAAGGTATTCACTTTGTGTTTGCGACAGGTCGCCATCATGTCGACGTTGCTAGCATTCGTGAAACGGTTGGTATTCCAGCTTACATGATCACCTCGAACGGCGCCCGTGTGCACGACAGTGATAACCAGTTGGTTTACCAGCATAATGTTGACCCTGCTATCGTCGCGAGTCTGATTCAAGACGTCAAAGATGATGCAACTGTCACCATTCACTTATACCGTGATGATGAATGGCTACTGAGTAAAATGGACGAAGAACTCGCCCGTTACCATCAAGACTCAGGGTTCCAGGCCCGTGAATTTGACGTCGATAATCCTCCAGTTGATAACGTGGCCAAGATTTTCTTTATCCGCCATGATCATGACTACCTACTGCAGTATGAGCATCAATTTATTGAGCAGTATGGGGATCAAGTCAGCATTGCCTTCTCTACCCCTTTCTGTCTCGAAGTCATGGGGAGTGGGGTGTCAAAAGGCGCAGCCTTAGAGGCCGTCGCCCGCCGCCACCAGCTCAATCTCAGTGACTGTATTGCGTTTGGCGATGGCATGAATGATGTCGAAATGCTGAATGCCGCCGGCCAAGGGCTGGTGATGGCAACGGCACAAGCACGGGTAAAAGCGACTCTTTCAGACAAGGCAATCATTGGCAGCCATGCCGACGAAGCCGTCGCTCGCTATTTAAAAGCCCATTTATTGGATCAGTGACAGCTTCATTGGGCTTACTTTTGGCGCCAGCCTCGCTGTGGTTACTCCCCCACCATGGCGAGGATGGCCTGCCATTGCGTATCCGTCACCGGCATCACACTTAGACGGTTGCCTTTTTTCACCAAGGGCATCTCAGCCAAGGCCGGATTACCTTTCATCTCAGCCAAGGTAATTAACGGTAAATGACGCTGATAGGCCACATCCACCATAAACCACCTCGGTATCTGTGGCGTCGATTTCGGATCAAAATAGCCGCTTTCTGGCTCAAACTGGGTATGATCGGGATAACACGCACGCACCACGGTCGCCACGCCGACTACCCCAACGTGCTTGCAGGATGAGTGATAAATCAACACCTGATCACCGACCGTCACCTCATCACGCAACATATTTCGTGCTTGATAATTGCGCACCCCTTCCCAGCATGAAACCTTTTGCTGCTTTAAGGTGTCTATGGAAAACGTATCTGGCTCGGTTTTAAATAACCAATAACGCATGCTAGCTTGCTCTTCATCCAACCCTAACGGCAATCTTGCCCGCCAGCTTGAATCGGCGCAAGTCTGTCTATCGCTTATCACAAGGAGTTTATCGTGCCATCCACTCGTCATCTGTTCGTGATTACCGCTGTGAGTGTGCTCAGTTTGGTGGGATGTAGCCAATCTTCTGGCCCTATAGAGCTTGGGCACCGTAGCGATGTCGTTGCCTCGGGACTCAGTCAGTCGCCAATTCCTTTTATGCAAAGCGGTCGCATCGCCGTGAGTCCCGAAACAGCCAGTTTTACCCCCTGCGGCAGCCAACAACAGTACTGGCTCGATTTAACCAGCGAACAGCGCGCGGCGCTTGACCAGCATGAGGCGTCGGTTTATGCCGAATTTGAAGGCTTTTTCACCCCTGTCTCTCGCCGAGGTTTTAGTGCCGATTACCCTGCCGCCGTCACCGTTTCGCGCTTAAACATGCTGACAAGTGAGCTAAAAGGTTGTGCTCAACCGCGTAATACTGTGCTGGCCGAAGGCAGTGATCCCCGACTTTGGTCCGCCGCGGTAGGAAAAGGACATGTAGCGTGGGAAAGTGACAATGATACCCAAGAGGTTTCCCTATCCGACTATCAGTTGGACGATGAACAGGCACAGTTTAGCAGTAAAGAGGCCGTTCTCACTCTCACCCTCAACGGATGCCAACAAAGCGAACACACCCTTTATGGCTGGCAGGCTCGTTTAAAAACAGCCCAAAATACCTTCCAAGGCTGCGCGGTTTTGCCTTCAGCCGACACCAGCCAACATTGGACGGGCCAGTATCAAGGCACCAGCCAGCACTCAGGCCAACCAATACTGACCACCCAACTGACGTTACTGCCTGACCACAGCGCCATCACTACCTATCACCCGCAAGGGGAAGCCGTGACTAAAGAAACCGGGGTTTGGCAGCCGGTCGCTAACAATAAGGTACAAGTACTGACCACTCGTAGCGGCGAACAAATGGTGGTGTCTGAGCGTATTTATCAACGCAACGGCTTGTCCTTGACCGCAACCGAAGAGACATTTAATGGCAATACGTATCCTTTGGGCCCTGAAGGGTTAACACTTAAGCGTCAGGTCGATGGCGCGGACAGCAGCCAACAATGACCTGGTATTCGTGGCTGGGCTTGCGCACAATAGCGCGCTATTAACCAAGGAGACAATCATGGCCCGTTCGCCCTGCCGCCAATGCGGTTTTACCTATCACTGCATCTGTCACTGCTATTGGCCGCTTGAAAGCCAATTGCAATGCGTGCTGGTGATGCACGAAAACGAAGCGGCGCGCCAATCTAACACCGGCAAACTGGTTAAAGCGGCGCTGCCCCACACTCAGATAGAGATTTGGCAACGCAAACAACCACCGCAAGCCTTGCTCGACAGCTGGGCGCGCGGTGATGTGTCACCTTGGTTATTGTTTCCCAGTGATGATGCCGTCCCCGCAGATAGACTCTTCGCTGACCCGGCTCGGTCTGTCTCTTGCGAGAATAGGTTAGTCTCTTACGCGGATAGGTCAGTCTCTTGCGCGGAGACGTTAGCCGCCACGAATGCGCCTCGCGCGCCGTTACAGTTTGTGGTGCTGGATGCGACTTGGCAGCAGGCGCGAAAAATACTCACTAAAAGCCCATGGCTCAATCGTCTGCCGCGGGTCAGTTTGCCGTCGACAGCCGCCTCGCAATATACGCTCAGGCGCAACCAGCCACCTGGACACCTGTGTACCAGTGAAGCGGTGAGTGCATTACTACGAAGCCGAGGCGACGTGGATGCCGCCACGCAGCTGGACTATTTTCTTGCCCACTTTATCGAGAGCTACGAGGCCGACCGCCATCATCAAACCGAGCCTCTCCCCGCCGCCAAGGTGCTGACGCCAAAAGAATAAAAAAAAACGCCGAGCACAGCGCGCTGCCATGCTCGGCGTTTAAGCGGTTTATAGGTTACAGCTTAAAGCGGCTGATCTCTTGCTCGAGGCTATGAGAAAGCTCGGATAACGTCGCGGCTTGACGCGCGGCTTCATCCGCTTCAGTCGATAACTCATTAGACACATCGCGAATGCCCTCTGAGTTGCGGGTGATCTCCGAGGTCACGCTCGACTGCTCTTCCGCCGCCGAGGCAATTTGGGTGGCCATATCGCTAATTTGACTCACCGCCGCAACAATTTGGCTCAGGCTCTCATGTGCAACGCTCGCCTCATCGACACTGGCATGTGCCCGCTTTTGGCTATTTTGCATCATAGTCACCGCTTTACCGGTCGCTTGCTGCAAGGTATCAATCATTTGCTGGATTTCGGTAGTCGAGGCATGGGTGCGTTGACTCAAGATACGGACTTCATCCGCCACCACCGCAAAGCCTCGGCCTTGCTCGCCCGCACGCGCCGCTTCGATCGCGGCATTCAGCGCCAACAAGTTCGTTTGTTCGGCCACACTCTGAATGGTCGATAAGATACTCGTGATGCTGTGCGCGTGTTGATCCAACTCACCAATCACACCGGTGGCCGCCTCGACGTCATGGGCCAACTCGGTGATAGCGTGTTTGCTTTTCTCTACCTGCTGGCCACCATCGTTGGCGACGCTTTCGGTCTCTTGGGCGGTCCGCGCAGTATTATCCGCATTACCGGCAATATCTTGGGTCGCCGAGGCCATTTCATGGATAGCGGTCGCCACCATATTGATTTCATCTTGCTGATGACCAATACGGGTGGAACGCTCTTCCGCTTGCGCCGCGGTCAGCTCGGCTTGTTGCTTGAGCGAGCCAGACAGCTGGCGCAAATGCGACACCATGGCGTGCATGTTGCCGACAAAGCGGTTGAAGTTATTGGCCAGTTTACCAATTTCATCATTGCTGTGTGGCTCAAGGCGCTGGGTTAAGTCCCCTTCACCGGAAGCAATTTCTTCTAGCGCGGCGGACACATTGAGCAAGTCACGGAACAACACGTGCATCAACCACGTCACGGCACCGGCCACCAACAAGGTGATAACGAGGGCTGTCAGTATAAGATCGAACAAGGCATCACCCTGGCTGGCGTATTCGGTGCGCTTATCCAGTTCAATCGCCAGCACCCAGTCGGTGTTAGGAACCGACGCAAAATAAAACAGTTTATCAACGCCATCGACAGGCAATTCCACCAGCGATTGCTGTGCCAACGCCTGACGCACGCGGTTTTCATTCAGCTCAGGAGACAGGCTACGATACGGCTTTAGCAAGCGTGCTTTGTCTTTGTGGGCGAGAAAAGTGCCGTCAGCGCCTAGCAGCATCGCGTTCGCATTTTTGCCCACTTTCAATTGGGTCACATCGCGGATCAACTGGTCAATCAACACATCTGCGCCCACTACACCGATCAATTCGCCATTGCGACGTACTGGCTCGGCCAAAGTCACCAACATCGCACCGGTAATCGCATCACTGTAAGCGGTGGTAATCATCGGGCTACCTGCACTCACGGCTTGCTTGTACCACGGGCGGAGGCGAGGGTCATAGTCATCGCGGTTGCGCTCTGGGCGCGAGCGATACATGGCACCTTTAGGGGTGCCAAAGTAGATATCGTCAAACCCACCGGCCTCGCGCGCTTGCTGTAAATAGCTCACACGATGGCTACTGCTGGTGTAATCGGTAAAGGCGCTGGTGATATCAGCACGGATTTGCACCCAACCGCTGATCGATTCAGTCGCCGCATCGGCGATACCACTGACGCGGCTATAGATGCTCGACTGGGTTTGGGCTTGAATCTGGCTTACCGCAAGCCAGGTGAGAAAGGCGGCCATCAGCAATACAGCAGATAAGCATGCCCCAATTAATTTTTGTTTTAGTGATAACTGCATGGGAACGGCTCTCAAAGCAACGACAGGTTAATTCCAAACTCCCCGATAACCGAGGTAGCAATAGTGAACAGCCGTCACCCCGTCCCTAGGGTACCGCGAGCCCATCCAGTGCATCGCGGGTTCACAGCGCCGGATAGTTTTTATCCGACATGGCAAGCGCGCGCTAATGTAACAGCGCGCAAGAAAGATTGCTATTTTTTAGACAAAAAACAGTCAACTAGAGAAGAGTTAGAATCAAGATCACATAAACCAATCATCGCTTATGATATGCAGTTTGTTGTAAATAACACAAAAGCAAGCATCTGAGGATTGGGGATTCCTCGCAAGACCGACAGAAACGCGGCCTATTGGCGGACCTCAATAATAACTCGGCTATCTGCATATGAATCAATCAGCGCACCTATCTTTTTCGTATTCTCTGAGTCGAGAAACGCATCCCATTCATCCAGAATCAAGTGACCCGAGCTATTTTCCAGTAACCACTGAATACTCTTGGCGGAGTACATACCATCAGACAGTATTGCTGAATCATCCCAAGGCCACAGTAAGCGCTTAGACGGGTTGAAGTAGAGATAATCATTTTTGGCGCAGAGGTGCCTTRAGAAAGAAGTTTTTCCAGACCCGTTTTCTCCAACAACGCGAAAACGGCCCTCCTGCGCTTGAGCAAGGTTCACGGTATCAACGCTCTCGTTATCTTTAAGGATCGCGATATTCCATTGTGGCTGGTAAAGCGGCTTATTTTTCGAAAAACACGTCATCACCGACAGCTGGCCTTTGATAGAATTGTCATGGATAGTCGATAACGTTGACGTCAGTGATGAACCCGCTTTATGGGTGGTGACGGCGTTATTTTCCAGATGCGAGGAAATGAGTTTATTGAACCCCAAGATAAGCAGCACACTGATCATAACGCTGACAAAAAAACGCCAATCAATAAAAGCGGTGATCATTAGCAGACTCAGGAAGAAGTTGAGTCCAGACGACATCCCCCAAAAGGCATAGCCAATAAAGTCAGAAATCGCACTCTTTCCCTGAGAAACGTACACGCCCAGCGTATGGTCGACTGTGCGACTGTCAGTGCAAGATTGATAGCGTTTAGTCGCGGATTGCCAAAATCGACTCAGTGATTCACACAACCACTTTTCTTTATACACATCAGAAAAGTAGCCGATTATATAGGGAAGAATCATCGCGACAATGTAGAGGAATACCCAGAGCTTCAATGCTTCATAATGTTGATTAATTTCAAGAATATAGCCTGAAACCATCACAGAGGCGAAAATAGAAAAAGCAATCGATGACTGGTGAAGCAGCACAAATAGAAACGTATAGAGCGTGTTTTTATTCGATACACCACGGCATATCTCTCTCACGCTTAGAAAAGAAATCACTCACCACTCCTTGGCTCTACTTAAGGAAAAACGGGGAGTCTTCATCCTTTATCCACCCCGCAGCAGATTCTCTACGTGATTAGCGATTAAGCAATAAATTCAGTAAGATAATGTGCATCCAAGCATGTTTTTTTATACATGCTGCCCAGCTACCCAGCCGGAACTCCAAGCCCATTGGAAGTTATAGCCGCCGAGCCAGCCGGTGACATCAAGCACTTCACCGATAAAATACAGGCCGGGAATATCTCGCGCTTCAAGGGTTTTCGAGGAAATTGCGTGGGTATCCACCCCACCAAGCGTCACTTCTGCGGTGCGGTAACCTTCAGTGCCATTTGGGGCAATGGACCACTGGTGAAAGTAGTAATGAAGCTGATCGAGCTGCTTGTCATCGAGCTGCTTGAGCGGTTTATCCGGCAAGCTATCGCGCGCAATCAAGACCTCGACCAAGCGTTTGGGGAATAGGCGAGACAGTGAGGTTTTTAAGGTTTGGTTGGGGTGCTTATCACGCATCGCCACCAGCACGTCTTTTAGCGACTCACTGGGGAGTAAATCGATGGTGACCGCTTCGCCCGGTTGCCAAAACGAGGAAGTTTGCAACACCGCCGGTCCCGATAAGCCGCGGTGGGTAAAGAGCAGGTTCTCGCTAAAGCAAACGCCAGACTCGGTGGTGATCGAACATGGCACCGACACCCCGGAAATATCGGCAAAGCGCGTTTTGTCCTCTTGGTGCAAGGTATACGGCACCAAGGCGGCGCGAGTGGGCAGCACTTTTAGACCAAATTGCTCGGCAAGCTGGTAACCAAAGGGGGTGGCACCAAGCTTGGGCATGGAAAGGCCGCCCGTGGCGACTACCAAAGACTGGCAGCGTACCGGCTCACCATTGAGTTTGAGGCGAAAGCCAGCTTCTTCTTGCTCGATATCATGCACTTCACAGCGATAGCGTTGACTGATGGTGGCTTGGTCGCATTCGGCCAAAAGTAGGTTAACGATATCTTTGGCGCTGTCATCACAAAACAACTGGCCATGGTCACGCTCGTGATAGGCCACGCCATGGGTCGCCACCAGACCAATAAAGTCCCATTGGCTGTATTGCGCCAATGCGGATTTGACGAAGTGCGGGTTCTCACACAGGAAATTATTGGCGGTGACGTCATAGTTGGTGAAATTGCAGCGCCCGCCGCCCGAGATCAGGATCTTGCGACCCGGCTTTTTGGCATGGTCCACCACCAAAACGCGGCGGCCACGTTGGCCGGCTTGTGCCGCACACATCAATCCGGCGGCACCGGCACCAATCACAATTACATCATACTCAGTCACACGCTTACCTGTTTATTCTCTGCTCACCCTGTGGGAGCGGCATTGTAGCAGCCCGCACGTGAGCGGCAAGCGCGATTTAACGCGCCTGTGCATCTGGCGGTGGCCTCATAGCAGCAGCACCTTGCTCTAGCATATTCGGATCCATATGCAGCGTGCGGGTAGGAAGAGCAATATCCGCACCATGCTGATGAATAATTTCAATCACTTTTAATAACACGTCTTGTTTTACCTGATGGTAACGCTGCCAGTTGACCGTTTTGGTGAAGGTGTAAATAAAGAAATCAAGTGAATGCGGGCCAAAACTGTTGAAGTTCACAATCAAGGTTTGCCGCGTTTCAATATCTGCATGCGCTTCTAACATCGCATACACATCATCAATTACCGTACTGATTTTATCGGCGTCTTGATAACGCAGCCCAATGGTTTCGTAAATCCGACGGTTCAGCATCCGCGAGGGGTTTTCCACCACCACGTTACTGAATACCGAGTTGGGCACGTATAAAGGGCGCAAATCAAAGGTGCGCACTACCGTCATGCGAATACCAATTTTTTCCACCGTGCCCTCAATGTTGCGATCGGGGGAGCGCACCCAGTCGCCCACTTTAAATGGCCGATCAAAGTAGATCATCACCCCACCGAAGAAGTTGGAGAGCAAATCTTTGGCGGCAAGACCGACAATTAAGCCCCCCACACCACCAACCGTGAGTAACCCGGAGACACTGACACCCAGGCTTTGTAGCAGCGTAATCACGCCAATGCAGACGGCGAGTGCGCGTAAGACGTTACCAATGGCGTTAATCGTGGTGTGATCACGGCGCCCTTCGTCAAATAACAGCTGCTCACCACTGTTGACCAATCGGAGCAAAAACCAGATCAATAAGAACACGACCAGCAGCTCTCTGATCACGCTCACCCAGCTTAAATTCAAGTGACCTGCGGTATTATCAAGAAAAATTTCTAGCGCATGAAACGCAGGCCAGCCCCAGATTAAGAGGGAAAATGGCGTATCAATCGCGGGCCACAACACATCATCCCAACGTGTTTGCGTGCGCTCTGCCAGTGCCTTTAAGCGCCCCATCAACACACGCCATATCGCCCAGACGACGGCTCCAAGCCCCATCAAAATGACAATATCTGAGATCCAGTCCCACGCGGCGGCTTGATAGAGTGACTGCCACCATTGGATTAGGCTTTGCATGCTTCCCTCACGATTACGGTGTCTAGGCGTTTATGCTTGTCAGACTAACAAAAAAAATGCTGACCAAGGTCAGCATTTTGTCTAAAGAATGGTTATCCGTTTACCAGCCCGCAAAAGCGACAAGAAAAAAGGTCGCGAGCAAGGCACCGGACAGGGCAACATTAAGCGTGAACAGATGACGTACCTTATTGCATTTACCCACAAATGCCGCATCGTGATGATGAAGGTACTCTTGGCTGCGAATATATTGGTATAAACGTTTTTGTCGCGAGATATCGCCTTGGGGCGATAAAGTGAAGAAGTTGCTCTCACGACGACAGATTTGCTGGTAAAGCAACGGGTTGGCATCACGTAACATCACCACCAATGCCCGCAATGACGATACATAGCGTGCGATATTTATCACTGTCACTGTGAACACAGCCACAATTAGGATATCACCGTTCATAATCCTCTCCCTTCACTACACTGGATGGCGCTTCAGAGGGAGAGGTTACGTAATTACTGCCCCGCTGAGCTGTCCATCACTGACGTTGATTCTTCAACTGCCATGGATGCCAAGTCTTTGTCGATAAAGAACAGAGCCTTGCCATCTTCGCCGACTAACTCGATCTTATCGAGTACGCCTTTAAACAACTTCTCTTCTTCGTGTTGCTCCGCGACATACCACTGCAAGAAGTTAAAGGTAGAATAGTCTTGCGTGGTAAACGCGGCATGCGCCAAGCTGTTAATTTTTTCCGTGATTAAGCGCTCATGCTGATACGTTTCGCGAAACACCTCACCTAACGAGGAAAATTCGTGACGCGGTGCATCAATCGACCCCAAGATAGGCATGGCCCCTGTCTCACTCACATACGTAAACAGGCGCTGCATATGCTGCATTTCTTCCTGTGCGTGCTTATGTAAGAATTTTGCCGCGCCTTCGAAACCCTGATCCTCACACCAAGCGCTCATTTGTAAGTATAGGTTTGATGAGAAAAACTCCAAATTGATCTGCTCATTGAGCCTGTCAACCATGGCAGGTGCTAGCATATAAAACGTCCTCTTTATTGGGGGTTAGCTGCCATTCTGACCAGCAGCACGTCGGTTTTCAAGCGGATTACGCCGGTAATGTCCAGCGTGACCGATTCTTATATCGAATTTATGACCCGCCTCATTGTCGAATTCTTAATCGGAATGCGATCACAGTGACGGATTTTGCCTCTCAAGCTGGTTAAACTGCGTTTATAACCTCGCATAAAAAGGATAACTCTATGTCATACAAGCATATTTTGGTTGCGGTTGATTTGTCAGATGAYAGTGAAAGACTGTTGAAGAAAGCTGACGCACTTGCCTTCGCCTTGGGCGCACAACTGTCGTTGGTTCATATTGACGTCAATTATGCCGAGCTCTATACCGGACTGATTGATATTAACTTAGTCGAATCACGTAACCGAGTGATTGAAGAAGCCCAGCAAAAACTCAATCAACTGGCCAGCGACGCACAAAGCACGGTCACACACACCTTGGTCAGTAGCGGTGATTTAGCGGAAGAGATCACCGAGTCGATTCAAAACATGGGGATTGATTTGGTGGTCGTCGGCCATCATCAAGATTTCTGGAGCTCGTTGTTGTCGTCAACTAAACAACTGCTGAATAAAACGCCCGTTGATCTTTTGATGGTGCCCATCCGCGACTAAACCCTCTTCGCTAACCACTCTCGACAGAAGGCGGGTCATTCTGCCTTCTGCGCTTTTAACCATACGCTGACTGGGAACCGATTGCGTCCTAGAAGCGAAACGGTACACTGCCCTTTTACTCTCTTTATCGAAGGAACCGAGTTATGGGGTATCTTAGCGGCGTGACACTGCTGTGGGCCTTTTCGTTTAGCCTAATTGGCGTGTATCTAGCCGGCCAAGTCGACAGCTACTTTTCTGTATTGATGCGTATCGTGCTGGCAGGATTGGTGTTTTTACCTTTCTTACGTCCTCGCCAAGTGCGCCCGGCGTTTGCCGCCAAATTGATGTTAGTCGGCGCGTTTCAGCTTGGCATCATGTACTGTTTCTTCTATCAGTCCTTCTTATTCTTATCGGTACCAGAAGTGCTGTTGTTTACCGTTTTTACTCCGCTTTATGTCACCTTAATTTACGATGCGTTGAAAAGGCAGTTCAGCGCTTGGTACCTGCTCACCGCGGCCATCGCGGTGCTTGGCGCCGTAGTGATCCGCTATGCCACTGTCAATCCGGACTTTCTGGTTGGTTTTTTAGTGGTACAAGGTGCAAATTTGTGCTTTGCGATTGGCCAGGTTGGTTACAAATACTTGATTGAGAAAGAGCAAACTCAGCTACCTCAGCATGCGGTATTCGGTTGGTTTTATCTTGGCGCCTTAGTGGTGGGCGTGCTAGCTTTCGCCTTGCTCGGAAACAGTGACAATCTGCCTTCTACGCCAACCCAGTGGGGAGTGTTGATTTATCTAGGCACTATCGCGTCAGGGCTGGGCTATTTCTTTTGGAATAAGGGTGCAACCCTGGTCAATGCTGGGGCGCTCGCAGTGATGAACAACGCGCTGATCCCAGCCGGCATTGTGGTGAACGTGCTGATTTGGAACCGCGACGCGGATATTTTGCCGTTACTCAGCGGCGGGGTCCTGATTTTAGCCGCGCTGTGGTTTAACCAAACCTGGGTCAAGCGCCGCGTCGACGCCCAACGGAATGCTGCCCCAAAGCCTCAGTAACCCGAACGTAAAACAGGCAGGGAACCCCCTGCCTGTTTATTTACCCGAGAGCCAACCCTAATCAGATAAAGGCAAACGCGTCTGAGTAGAGATGATCACGACTCACGCCGCGCTCTTTGCAGAACATATCACGTGCCACGCCTGCCATTTCAAAGCGCCCGGCAATATAGATATCGTAGGCGCCGAGGCTAACAAAATCTTCCATCACCGCTTCTAATACATTCCCTACTTTGCCTCGCCATTCGCCTTCCGCCTGTTCAACCACAGGCATAAAGGTAATATTGCGATGCGATTCAGACAGTGCTTGCAGCTCGTCATGCGCGTAAAGCTGGCACGGGTTGCGTGCCCCCCAATAAATAAAGATCGGAGACTGTATTCCTTGATTAATACAGTGATCGACCATGCTGCGAACATACGAAAAACCGGTTCCGCCGGCAATCAACAGCAAGGGACGCTCACTCTCACGCAACCAGGCATCGCCGGCCGGTTCGGTGATTTCAAAGCTCGCTTCACCGCTTTCTAGCACGGCTTTGGCTTTTTCGACCACTTCCAGCGCGAACGGATTTTCATCGGCGGCGCCCACATGGAGCTCGAGCTCACCGCCGTCTTGGCGACATGGACTACTCGCCAGTGAAAACGGGCGTTTATCTTTTTCGCCCATTACCGCCATCACATATTGCCCAGGGTGATAGCTCACCGCCTGCTGAGGCTTTAGGACAATGCGGTAAGTGTGACACGCCAGCGACTCAACGGCGGTCACTTCACATAGTATCGACATTCTGTTCCTCTGTTCGTTTTGCTACAGCCGTTGAGGTTATGAGAGGCGGTATCACTACCGCCTCAGGCTGTGTTTTTATCATTAACGGTGAATGCTAGCGCATACCAACCGGATTAGTCTAAGATCCCTAATTCGTCCCATATCGCATCGACACGTGCGACCACATCCGGGTCTTTCGCGATCGGTGTGCCCCACTCGCGAGCGGTTTCTCCTTGCCATTTATTGGTGGCATCGAGCCCCATTTTCGAGCCAACGCCAACCACTGGCGACGCAAAGTCGAGCGAATCTATCGGTGTATTTTCCACCATCACGGTGTCGCGCGCGGGATCCATGCGAGTGGTGATTGCCCAAATAACATCATTCCAGTCACGCGCATTCACATCGTCGTCACACACTATCACAAACTTGGTGTACATAAACTGGCGCAAGAAAGACCACACGCCCATCATCACGCGTTTCGCATGCCCTGGGTATTGTTTTTTCATAGTGACCACCGCCATCCGGTACGAGCAACCCTCCGGAGGCAAATAAAAGTCGACAATTTCCGGGAACTGCTTTTGCAAAATGGGCACAAACACTTCGTTCAGGGCTACACCCAGTACGGCAGGCTCGTCCGGTGGCCGCCCCGTGTAGGTGCTGTGATAAATCGGCTTTTTGCGCATGGTCAGATGCGTCACAGTGAATACATGGTGACGCTCTACTTCGTTGTAATAGCCAGTATGATCGCCATAAGGCCCTTCGTCGGCATATTCATTCGGATCGATATACCCTTCCATCACAATCTCGGCACTCGCCGGCACATCCAAATCGTTACTGATGCTCTTTGCCACCTCGGTTTTACTGCCGCGCAACAGCCCTGCAAAGGCATATTCAGACAGGGTATCGGGCACGGGGGTGACGGCGCCGAGAATGGTGGCCGGATCCGCGCCATAAGCAACGCTGATAGGAAAAGGTTCACCCGGATGGGTTTGCATCCAGTCATGCAAATCAAGTGCGCCACCGCGGTGTGCGAGCCAACGCATAATCACTTTGTTTTTGCCGATTTTTTGCTGGCGATAAATACCAAGATTCTGGCGCTTTTTATTCGGCCCGCGCGTAATGGTCAGCCCCCACGTCAGCAATGGCGCCACATCGCCCGGCCAGCAGCGCATCACTGGGATTTTATCCAAATCAACGTCATCGCCGCTAAGCACAACTTCTTGGCAACGCGGACGACGCACGGTCTTGGCGGGCATATTTAACACCTGACGAAACACAGGCAGCTTGTCGAGCGCATCGCGAAACCCTTTAGGGGGCTCAGGCTCTTTTAAGTAGGCCAGCAGTTTGCCGACTTCACGTAGCTCAAGCACATCGTGTCGGCCCATACCGAGCGCCACACGCTTAGGGGTGCCAAACAGATTCGCTAATACCGGCATGTCATACCCGATGGGATTTTCAAACAGAAGGGCCGGCCCGCCCGCTCTTAGGGTGCGGTCGCATATCTCAGTGATCTCTTGGTCAGGATCCACTGGCTGCGTAATGCGTTTAAGCTCACCTTGGGCCTCAAGGTAATCAATAAAATCGCGCAGATCGGAAAGTTTCATATCAGGCTCAATGAGTTAATGGACGCCTCTATGATACCAAGTAAACCGGTATCCGGATCGGTAAAGGGTCGACATTAGCGCGACGACAACGCAGATGCAATGTGCTGGCGGCCAAGGGGGCCAAGCTCGTCACCTAATCCACTTAACCACTCATCTTTTCCAGCTTCGACCAATAATTGTGCCACCTGCTGCCCTTGGCGTAATGATAACTGAGACATCAAAAAGTCAGCGACTGGCGCGGGTAATGGAGAAAGATTCGCCAGTTGTCGAATCGCGGGGCCACGCAGCGATGGGTTATCTGCGGCGGCCATCATTTGTTGCAACGCAAACCCATCATTAGCTCGTTGACGCAAAGCATGCAGTGCATTGAGGCTGTATTGATCGGTACCGCGCCGCCAAAGACGATCATACAGTGCCGGCCGGTCCGTCGCTTGTGCAAGTGCGGCCAAAATCGCGTTATCTGGTAGCCACATTAAGGTGGGATCAGTGAGGTATTGTTCGACCAAATAGGCTAAGCCATCGCTGTCATACTCATCAATCATCGCAACCAATGCATCACGGCGTTGTCGATAACCCGGCTGAGATGGCTTAATCCAGTCAGCAATCACCAATTGGCGATAACTGAGTAACATGCCTAACTCTTGGGTCAGTTGTTGCTCCCGATAACGGTTTAACTGTTGGCGTGCTGCTGCCGCGTAATGGAAGGCAGGGGTCGTGACCCAATAGCCGTCTTGCTGGTGACGTAACAAAAAATGGGGTTGTTGCTGACTCAATTCAGCCAGATAACGTCGCCAATGATCGTTGTTCAGTGGCAAAGGTGAAGAGAGTAAACGGTAGAGTGTCGCTTCACGTGTGAGCGGCGGAAGCTGACGAATATGCGCTTTGAGCGCAGTGACATCGTCTTTCGCGAGCAGAGTAGCCATGGTACGCATGGCTTTAGCCGTGTTCGCGTTATCTAACACCTGTTCAATAAAGGTTTGGGTGACGATCTGACCATCCGCGGCTGGCGCATTAGCCGCCAAGGCCGCCGGGCTCGATAAGCTCATGATCCCAAGCCCTATAGCCAACAGTATCGTACAGTAACGTCTTGCCATCCGTTGCAATCCTATGCCCAGTGTCACGCGTTCGGCGCCACCTTTCCTTGGTCACGTCTATTGTGCGAGCTGGGCCTTGGGTGAGCAATAAAAAAGCACTGCGAATGCGCAGTGCTTAACACTATTGCGTTAGCCGTTACGAGTTTTGTCGCCGCATGGCATCAAAGAACTCATTATTGGTTTTGGACATCGCCAATTTACCAATCAAGAACTCCATCCCTTCAAACTCGCCCATTGGATGCATGATCTTTCTTAAAATCCACATCTTTTGCAGTTCATCGGGTTTGGTAAGTAGCTCTTCACGGCGGGTGCCTGAACGGGTGAAGTCAATGGCAGGGAAAACACGTTTTTCCGCAATCTTACGCGAAAGGTGCAGTTCCATGTTACCTGTCCCTTTAAATTCTTCGTAGATCACTTCATCCATCTTCGATCCCGTATCCACCAGCGCGGTAGCAATGATGGTTAGGCTCCCGCCCTCTTCCACATTACGCGCCGCACCAAAGAAACGCTTAGGACGATGGAGCGCATTGGCATCCACACCACCGGTCAACACTTTGCCCGATGATGGCACAACCGTGTTGTAAGCGCGGGCTAAACGCGTGATCGAATCCAACAAGATCACCACGTCTTTTTTATGTTCAACCAGACGTTTTGCCTTCTCAATCACCATTTCGGCAACTTGCACGTGTCGGTTAGCTGGCTCATCAAAGGTCGAGGCAACCACTTCCCCTTTAACCAGACGCTGCATCTCGGTCACTTCTTCCGGACGCTCGTCAATCAAAAGCACCATCAGTTCGCAATCAGGGTGGTTAAACGCAATGCTCTGAGCAATATTTTGCAGCAACATGGTTTTACCCGCTTTCGGCGGTGCCACAATCAAACCACGTTGGCCTTTACCGATAGGCGATGCCAAGTCGAGGACACGGGCGGTGATGTCTTCGGTAGAGCCGTTACCGCGCTCCATCACCATCCGCTCGCTCGCGTGTAATGGGGTTAAGTTTTCGAAAAGGATTTTACTGCGGGCATTGTCGGGTTTGTCGCTGTTAACTTGGTTAACTTTTAGTAGCGCGAAGTAGCGCTCGCCGTCTTTCGGCGGCCGAATTTTACCCGCGATGGTATCGCCTGTGCGCAGGTTAAAGCGCCGAATTTGGCTGGGCGAGACATAAATATCATCAGGGCCGGCCAAATACGAGCTGTCTGCGCTGCGCAAGAAGCCAAACCCGTCTTGAAGAATTTCCAGCGCGCCATTGCCAAAAATATCTTCACCGCTTTTTGCGTGCTGTTTGAGGATCGAAAAAATAATGTCCTGCTTACGCAAGCGAGCCAGGTTTTCAAGTCCCATGCTTTCGCCAAGCGCAACCAGCGTCGAGACGGGTTGAGTCTTCAGTTCGGTAAGATTCATAGTGGTGAGTGTCTTGTTTGTCAAAGTTGAGGTCTGAAATTAGTTAGCGTGTCGAGACCAGTGGCATGTTCGAGAGATGAACAGAAGTACAAATTCCGTGCAATAAGGTAGCACCTAAATGGGGTATCGTCTAGTTGACAGAAAAACAACCGCCGCTGTGAGGCAGCGACGGTTACTTTAACATTACAGGTTAGCGTCAAGAAACTCTTTCAGTTGAGTTTTTGACACAGCACCAACTTTAGTTGCTGCCACGCTGCCATCTTTAAAGAGTAGCAGTGTTGGGATACCACGGATGCCGAACTTAGGCGGAGTACCTGCGTTCTGGTCAATGTTCAGTTTTCCGATGGTGACTTTACCTGCATACTCCTCGGCGATTTCGTCCAAAATCGGTGCAATCATTTTACATGGACCACACCATTCTGCCCAAAAATCAACCAAAACAGGTCCTGCAGCTTTTAGAACGTCTGCCTCAAAGCTGTCGTCGGTTAGCTGCATAATTTTGTCGCTCATCTTTTACTCCAATACATGTTTTAGTTACTGGCTAAATTGCGACCAGTAAATTATGGGACTATTTGACTGGATTCGCTTCCGTATTGCAAGCCTAAGCTGATATTCTATCCGGATGAAAATGACGCATATCACAGAGCAGAAATTTGCCGAGCTCGGCTTGCACGCCGATGTTCTTAAAGGCTTGGATGCCAAGGGGTTTACTGAATGTACTCCTATCCAGGCATTGGCATTGCCGGTCCTGCTCACCGGCCAAGACATTGCAGGGCAGGCGCAAACAGGGACAGGAAAGACCCTGGCGTTCCTCGCTGCGACGTTTCATCACCTCCTCACGACCGATGTCCCCGCATCGCGTAAACAAAATCAACCGCGTGCCATCATACTAGCTCCTACGCGTGAGTTGGCGATTCAGATCTATAACGATGCTGAACCGCTTTTGGCGAATACCTCAATCACCGCCGGTCTCGCGTATGGTGGTGAAGGTTACGATAAACAGCAACAAACGTTGGAACAAGGGGTTGATATATTAATCGGCACCTGTGGTCGTATCATCGACTTCCACAAAAAGAAAATTATCGACTTGCACAGCATTCAGGCAGTGGTGCTGGATGAAGCCGACCGTATGTTTGATTTGGGCTTTATCAAAGACATTCGCTTTTTGTTTAACCGTATGCCGGCCCCCAACCAGCGCTTAAACATGCTGTTTTCGGCGACCTTGTCCTATCGTGTACAAGAGCTGGCCTTTGAGCACATGACTAACCCTGAACACGTGGTCGTGGAGCCTGAGCAAATCACAGGACATCGGATTAAGGAAGAGCTTTTCCAGCCATCCAACAAAGAAAAAATGCCGCTGCTACAAACCCTCATTGAAGAAGAGTGGCCCGAGCGCGCCATCATCTTTGCCAATACCAAACATCGCTGCGAATCCATTTGGGCCCATTTAGCCGCCGATAATCATCGCGTAGGTCTGCTCACTGGCGACGTCCCTCAGAAAAAGCGGGTTAAAATTTTAGAGCAGTTTACTAACGGCGAACTGGACCTGCTCGTTGCCACCGATGTGGCAGCACGTGGATTACATATTCCTTTGGTTACCCACGTTTTTAACTATGACCTTCCCGATGATGCGCAAGACTATGTCCATCGCATTGGCCGTACAGGGCGAGCCGGCGCCAGTGGCAGCTCAATTAGCTTTGCCTGTGAAGAGTACGCGATAAACTTACCGGCGATTGAAGAGTACATTGAGCACAGTATTCCGGTCAGCGAATTTGATCGTAACGCGCTATTGAAGGATCTGCCGCCGCCAAAGAAAATGGCTAAACGCCCGAACACACAGCGTCGTAGTAACAACAAGAGCGGCAGCAGCAATAATAAAGGCAGCAGCAACAACCGCAACCGGCAGCGCCGCCGTCCACAAAAGTCGGCATAACAGAAAAGAAACATAGGTCAGAGCGCATCATGAGTGGTCACGGAAATACAACATCAACACCGACGCTGTACGCCGCGATTGATTTAGGCTCCAACAGCTTTCATATGCTGGTGGTGCGCCAAGTGGCCGGCAGTGTTCAAACCCTTGCCAAAATAAAGCGAAAAGTACGTCTCGCCGCTGGGATGGATAACCAACAACAGCTCAGCGATGAAGCCATGCAACGCGGCTGGGATTGTTTGGCTCTGTTCGCCGAACGCTTGCAAGACTTTAACACGGACAATATTCGCGTGGTCGCGACCGCTGCGCTGCGCCGTGCCAGTAACGCTGATGCCTTTTTAGCCAAGGCAAATACTTTACTGGGTTACCCTATCGAGATTATCTCGGGCGAAGAAGAAGCGCGCACCATCTATCAAGGGGTGGCGCACACCTCAGGTGGTCCGGGTAAACGCTTGGTCGTCGATATTGGCGGGGCCAGCACCGAGCTGATTATCGGTGAGCAGTTTGAACCGACCTTGTTACAAAGCCTTAATATGGGGTGCGTAACTTTTTTAGAAGACTACTTTGCCGATCGCGTCCTCAACCAAGCCGCTTTTGAGAAAGCGATCGCCGGTGCGAAAGCAGAGTTGGCCCCGTTGGTAGCTCAGTATCGCGAACTGGGGTGGGACTGTTGTGTTGGCGCCAGCGGCACGGTACAAGCGCTGCAAGAAATTATGGTGACCCAAGGGATGGATGAAGTGATCACCTTGGAAAAGCTTCACCGACTGCGCGATCAAGCGATTGCCTGCGGGCAAATGGACGCACTGGATATTGAGGGGTTAACGCTCGAGCGGGCCTTGGTTTTTCCGAGTGGCCTGTCCATCTTGATTGCCATTTTTGAGTGTTTAGAGGTGACTCGCATGACCCTCGCCGGCGGGGCGCTACGTGAAGGTTTGGTGTACGAAATGATGACCGCGATGCGTCACAGTGATATTCGTGCGCGCACCATAGCTAGTATCCAATCCCGCTATCAGCTTGATGAGGACCACGGGATCAATGTGGCTGCGACCGCACTTGAATTACTTCATCAGTGTCCCGCGTCATGGATTCCAGAGCCGGAAGCCGGTAGCCTGCTCCATGCGGCAGCCTGCGTGCACGAAATTGGGTTGAGCATTGGCTTTAAACATGATGGCGACCATGCCGCATATTTAATTACTCATCTCGATTTACCTGGCTTTACCCGTGCACAAAAACAACTGGTTGCCACCTTGTTACGCTATTACCGTGAACAACTGGTATGCATTGATGGCCAACATGCCTTGTCCACCACCAGTGCCAACCGTCTCCTCCGACTACTACGCGTAGCTGTGATTTTATGCCATCGTCGCGACAGTCGCGTTCGGCCAATGATCGGACTCAATGCTGACGGCGACGCACTCACTTTGGCGTTAGATACCACACTGCTTGACGCTAGCCCACTGTTACGCGCGGAGCTAGAGCAAGAGGCGCTGCGTCAATCAAGCCTTGGACAGCCACTCGTCGTGCACGCTCAAGACGCTCACGCTCTATCGCACACACACCTTTAGCAAAACAAAAGGCCCACACCTTGATGGTGTGAGCCTTTTTATCCTTGGCGCTGTCAATCAGCTCAGCGGGCAATTAAGCCGCTGCAATCCCACTATGGCGCAATAACGCCTCAGGGCTTGGCTCGCGACCTCTAAAGCGAACAAACAAGTCTTTCGGTGCTTCACTGCCCCCGCGGCTAAGAATATGGTTTAAGAAGTCTTCACCGGTGTCACGGTTAAAGATCCCATCCTCTTCAAAACGCGAATAGGCATCACTCGAGAGTACTTCAGCCCATTTATAGCTGTAATAACCTGCACTATATCCGCCCGCAAAGATATGCCCAAAAGCATGCGGAAAGCGGTTCCATTCAGGCGTCGGCACCACTGAGACTTGCTCACGCACCGCATTTAGCGTTTCCATGATCCGCGGGCCCACATCCGGATCAAACTCGCTGAATAGACGGAAATCAAACAAACTAAACTCGAGCTGACGCAACATTCCCATGGCTGAGTTAAAGTTTTTCGCCGCGAGCATTTTTTCCAGCATGTCTTCAGGAAGCGCTTCTCCGGTTTGGTAATGCCCCGAAATAAAGCTCAGCGCCTCTTGCTCCCAGCACCAGTTTTCCAAAAACTGACTCGGCAACTCTACCGCATCCCAAGGCACACCATTAATGCCGGAGACATCAGCCACGTCAACTTGCGTCAGCATATGATGAATGCCATGACCAAATTCGTGGAACAGGGTGACCACTTCATCATGGGTAAACAACGCCGGGTCGTCACCCACTGGCGGATTAAAGTTACAGGTTAAGTACGCCACCGGTGTTTGCAGTTCACCGTTCGCTTTGCGACGACGCACCCGGCATTCATCCATCCACGCGCCACCACGTTTATGCTCCCGCGCGTATAAGTCCAAATAGAAGCTGCCACGCAGCGTCCCTTGGCTGTCATGAATATCATAAAAGCGCACACTTTCATGCCACGTGTCGATTCCTTTACGCTCGGTAATCGTCATACCGAACACACGTTTCATCACTTCGAACAAACCATTGAGCACTCGCGCTTCAGGGAAGTATGGGCGAAGTGCCTCATCGGAGATGGTATAACGCGCTTGCTTGAGTTTCTCGCTGTAATACGGAATATCCCAAGGCTCAAGGGTATCGACGCCAAATTCTTGCTTGGCATACGCCTTCACTTCGGCAAACTCGCGTTCACCTTGAGGGCGGGCTTTGTCGACCAAATCATTCAAAAAGCCCATCACTTGGTCTGGTGTTTCTGCCATCTTGGTCGCCAACGACAGTTCGCTGTAGCTATTAAAGCCCAACAAACGTGCCAGTTCGTATTTTAAGCGCAACGACTCATTCATCAGCTCGGAATTATCCCACTGCCCCGCTTGCGGGCCGCGGTCAGAAGCACGCGTGGTAAAGGCTTCATACATTTGTTGACGCAGYGCACGATTATCGCAATACATCATCACAGGCAGGTACGAGGGGACATCCAGGGTAAATAAATAGCCTTGCTGCGATTTTGCCTCTGCTTGCGCTTTCGCCGCCTGGCGCGCGGACTCAGGCAAGCCTGCGAGTTCACTCTCGTCAGAAATCAACTTGGTCCACCCCATGGTGGCATCAAGTATATTATTGCTAAATGAAGAGGAAAGCTCAGACAAACGCATTTGAATGTCACCAAATCGGTGCTGCTGATCCACCGGCAAGGCAATGCCCGAGAGTTCAAAATCTTGCAGCGCATCGGTGATGGCTTTTTGCTGAGCAATCTCTAGGGTCTCGAATTCGGCGCTCTCTTTTATCGCTTTGTATGCTTGATACAAACCTTTGTGCTGCCCGCGCCATGTTGAATACTCAGATAATAACGATAAGCAGCTTTCATAGGCTTCACGCAATGGCTGGCTATTGACCACCGCATTCATATGGCTGACCGGTGACCAGATCCGGCCTAGCCGATCTTCGGCCTCAGTCACCGGTACGCAAACAGTGGCCCAGTTAGCTTGGTCAGTGCCAGCAGCGGCATCGACAGCTTGGCGACAGTCAGCAATAGCGGCTTCCACTGCCGGCTTAACATGCTCAGGCTTAATCGCCGAAAACGGAGGTAAATCCTCAAATTGAAGTAGCGGGTTGGACATAGTGCCTTCCTTTTTGCTGATAAGGTGCTCACGAAGCGAGCCCTAGGAATATATAAACAATACGGTGTATATGCCGTCTCGAGGGGGACTTTTCAATCCTTTGGACTCAAGCAAGTTGTATTGCGAGCGTTACAAAATGATTCTGAGACTGCTGCCTCACTGACGGTTTGGTATGCTAATACTCAGAAGGTCAGAGTGGGTGGCTTTACAAGCGCCACCAAACAGGACAAGCTGACCTCGACATAAAAGCCAGTGGCACCCTGTGCCTATAAGATGGAGAAAGACATGGCGAAGCATTTCGACTATATCTGTATCGGTGGCGGTAGTGGCGGTATTGCCTCTGCCAACCGTGCCGCGATGCACGGTGCTAAAGTCGCCCTTATTGAAGCAAAACACCTAGGCGGCACCTGCGTCAACGTAGGCTGTGTGCCAAAAAAAGTGATGTGGCATGGCGCCCAAGTCGCAGAAGCGCTTAACCTCTACGCGTCAGACTACGGTTTTGATGTGGATGTGAAAGGCTTTAACTGGTCAACACTGGTTAATAACCGTGAAGCCTATATCGGCCGCATCCATAAGGCCTACGACAATGTTTTAGATAAAAACAACATCGATGTCATCCGTGGGTTTGCGCGCTTTGTCGACAACAACACGGTTGAGGTTGATGGTGAGCATTACACCGCCGATAACTTCTTAATTGCGGTCGGTGGCACGCCCACTGTTCCAACAATTCCGGGCGCTGAACTTGGCATCGATTCTGATGGCTTCTTTGCTCTCCCCGAGCAGCCTAAGCGGGTGGCTGTTGTCGGTGCCGGCTATATCGCGGTGGAGATTGCAGGCGTGTTACATGCGCTCGGCTCTGACACCCACTTGTTTGTGCGTAAAGACCGTCCACTACGGACATTCGATCCTATGGTGACAGATACCTTGGTCGAGGTAATGGAAAAAGAGGGGCCAACCCTTCATACCCAGCATGTTCCGGTTTCCGTTACCAAAGAGAACGATGGCAGCCTGACGCTATCATTTGAAAACGGCACCACCCACAATACAGACACCTTGATTTGGGCAATTGGCCGTCACCCCACCACAGATAAAATCAACCTGGGTGCGACGGATGTTCAAACCACGGCAGATGGCTACATCAAAGTCGACCCATACCAAACCACCAGCGTGCCACATATTCACTGTGTCGGCGATATCATGGATGGCGGCATTGAGCTCACCCCTGTTGCGGTGAAGGCGGGACGTTTATTATCAGAGCGCCTATTTAACGGCCAAACGCATGCCAAAATGGACTATGAGTTGGTGCCAACCGTGGTATTTAGCCACCCGCCAATCGGCACCATTGGCTTGAGTGAGCCAGAAGCACGCGCCAAGTATGGCGATGACAATATAAAAGTCTACACGTCGAGCTTTGCGGCCATGTACACCGCTGTTACTCAGCACCGCCAACCTTGCAAAATGAAGCTGGTGTGTGCTGGCGATGAAGAAAAAGTGGTGGGCCTGCACGGGATCGGCTTTACGGTCGACGAGATGATTCAAGGCTTTGCGGTGGCGATGAAAATGGGCGCCACTAAGGCAGACTTTGATAGCGTGGTTGCGATTCACCCGACCGGGTCAGAAGAGTTTGTTACCATGCGCTAAGCCGCGCGAGATAGGTTCATATCAAAACGCCGTGTCGATACACGGCGTTTTTTATGGGGATTCATTGTTTGTTACAGCAATTAGCCTGTCAACTGCGCACAGAAGCGAGCCAAGCCTTCTTTAAGACTCGCCAGTGCCGCCGTGGCTTGATCGGCTTCTCCTTGCTTGGCCGCTTGCTCTAGTGTCAACGCGTTCTGATACAGCTCTAGTGCGGCCAAATTACTGGCACTGCCTTTCATTTTATGCGCTTCTCGGACTAAATCGGCGTAATTAGCCTCCGCTAACTGCCTTTCCATCACCGGAAGCTGTTGCTCGCTTTCTTCAACAAAAATACGGCAGGCCTCGTCAAGAAGCGCCGGACTGTCCATTAACCGACTTAACGCTTCTTCTTTATCCCAAACCGATAGGTCGGCCTTTCCTTGATTGACACTCATGTTGGATCCTTTGTACTGATAGACCTATGCGCCACATGGGCTTTTTGAATACTTTGTAGTCATCTTATTTCTAGCTGTTACTAAGGTTAACCAGCTGCGTTTACCCTGTTGAGGTAGCGGTTAAACTCAGGTCCAATCATGCTCGCTTTTCCCCCAAATCATAACAACAGAAGTGAGTGCAAATCATGATGGATATGTTGCCTTGGCTAATCGTTTCCGGTCTGATTGTTTCAGTCATCACCGGACTATTAACCGTATTGATGGTAAAAGGTCTCGATTAAGTCTGAAAGACTCCATGGTACGCCATGGAGTTTTTGCTTGTCCGCTGTTTATATTGATTTAGGGTTTATCCGACTTAGCCTTCTTTCTGGCCTTTTTATCCGCTTTACCCTTTTTGTCTTTCTTGGCTGCTTTTTGTTTGGCTTTTTTAGCTTTTTTAGCTTTTTTAGCGGCGTGATCAGACGCTTTCTTCGCTTTCTTTTCTTCACCACTCACTAGCGAAATAGGACGACAGACGTAGCCTTTTTCACTCGCGACCCGCGCACATTTACTACAAGCCACGCGTGGCGGTGTGGTGATGATTGCCAAGGAGGATAGGTTAGCTTCAACCTCGCCTCGGCGCCATTTACATAAAGCTTTGGCCACTTACGCCTCCGCGCCTAACGCTGCGTTAATGTACATATCAAAACGGTTTTTCTTGGTGGTGATGGTCGAATGCGGTGGTCTATCCGCTAACGGCGTCGCATAATCCGGCCGCTTAACCACCACGCGACTGCGGGCCAGTTGAAGTGCGGGCAGCAATAAGGCATCTGCATCGCTATCTGCCCCCACTAAAGATTGAAAAACGCGCATCTCTTTTTTCACCAAGGCGGCTTTTTTCTTGTGGGGATACATGGGATCAAGGTAAATCACATCAGGTCGCACCAAACMTGGCATGTTTGCCATGTCAGTCAGTGCTTGCTCACTATTGGCATGCAATAACGTCATCCGTGATTGCATCCATGCACCAATATCGGGGTCCTGATAGGCTCGCTGTAAGCCATCATCAAGCAAGGCGGCAACAACCGGATGCCTTTCTATCATTTGCACGGAGCAGCCTAAAGACGCCAATACGAACGCATCGCGCCCCAGTCCAGCGGTGGCATCGAGTACGCGCGGGGTGATCCCCTTATTGAGCCCAACCGCTTTCGCTATCGCTTGTCCTTTCCCCCCGCCAAATTTACGACGGTGGGCGACCGCACCGCTCACAAAGTCAACAAACACTGCCCCTAATTTAGGTTCATCGCGCTTGCGTAGTTCAAGATGCGTTTGTGTCATTACCAGGGCAAACGATGAATCAGGATCGTGAGTGAGTGACCACTTCGACTTTAGCCTTTCAAATTCTTCGTCTTTTTCAAGAGCGTCACAAATCAAACTGAGTTGCACATCGGATCTCCACAGCTGGGGCTGGTCCGATTATATCAGAGATGGTTTTTTTCCTTCACTGTCTCACGACTGGGACGCCACTTTTTTACCTGATCGCTCAACGGCGCCGGGATACTAAAGTGATAACCTTGGGCATAGTCGATGCCAAGCGCTTTGACTCTGTCCAAGATAGCTGCGTTTTCAACAAATTCAGCCACGGTTTGTTTTCCCATTTGCTTAGCTAAATCATGAATGGCTTTCACCATGGCATAGTCGGTTTCATCAGTCTCAATATCGCGGATAAACTGTCCGTCAATTTTTATAATATCGACCGGTAAACGCTTCAGATAGCCAAACGAAGAAATGCCGGCACCAAAATCGTCTAAGGCGATGGTACAGCCCAGTGCTTTAAGCTGAGAAAACAGATCGATCGCACTGCTCATATTACTGATCGCCGCGGTTTCCGTGATCTCCAGGCAGAGGCACTCGCTGGGAACCTGGGTCTGTTTAATGGCATCAAGGAGAAAAGCAACGAACGCGCTTTGGGTAATCGACCGGCCCGATAGATTAATCGATACCTTGCCCAACTTCGCAATTTGCTCGGGATTCGCATCAAACCAGGCAAGCGTTTTGGTTACCACCACCGTATCCAGTTGATGCGCCATGCTGTAGCGTTCGGCGGCAGGAATAAACATACTAGGAGGTAACCAACCGCCTTTGGTGTCGCGCATTCTGACCAGTGCTTCAATGTAGAGCGTGTCTTGCGCATCTGATTGAATATCCACAATTTGTTGTGCATAGATGTCAAAGCGGTCATGCGCGATCGCCTCATGAATATGGCTGACATAAGCCATTTCTTGCTCTCGGCGTTGCAGCTCTTCATCATCGGGGTGATAAATGTGGAGTCGATTGCGGCCTTCATCTTTAGCGGCATAACACGCTGTGTCTGCTTGGGCATGAACTTGTTGAGGCGAACCCGCGGTACGGTCAAGCAGACGAATCCCCAACGAGCACGCTAAGCGCATCCGGCTGCCATGCCAGAAGAACTCACTGTCAGCAAGCACCGCCAGCAAGGCTCTCCCCCAGATCACTGACTGCTCCGCGGCGTGATGATACGCGATAACGCCAAACTCATCACCACCTAAGCGTGAGAGTACCGCCCCTTCCGGCAAGTGCTGACGGATAATCTGAGCCACTTGTTTTAACGCCTCATCCCCCGCTTCATGGCCCGCGGTATCATTAATTAATTTAAACTGGTCCATATCGATATAGAACATCGCATGGCACTCATCATCTTCTCGAGCTTGTAATAATGCCGCGGCCAGTTTTTGTTCAAAGTAGCTACGGTTGTAGAGACCGGTTAAATAGTCATGATGCGCTTGGTAGGTCAGCTGATTTTCCATTTCTCGGTGCGCGGTAATATCTTCACCCACGACCATTAGCTGAGTTTGATTATGCATAGCGCGGATGGTTTCTCGAACCCATAAGGTGTGTCCATTGCCGGCTCGATACGGAATCTCACGGCGCCAGACTTGCTCTTGGTTATGCTGATCCCGTTTAATCATTCGATGGGGTGGCGCCTGGTCGCTCACATACAACTCAGTGATTTTATGGCCCAGTAAGCACGATTTTTCATGGCCGAATAAATCTGCGGCGTATTGGTTCAGTGACTGGATGCGCGCCTGGTAGTCCACCGTTAACAAAATAACGGGTTGTTGCTCATAGAGCATGCGATATTCAATTTCGCTGCGCTGTAGCTTCTCTTCAGTTTGTTTGCGTTGGGTGACATCTCGCGCTTCAAGTAATACGCGTGGCTGGCCTCGTTCACCGGGAAAGCTTTTCACTGCCACGTCCAAGATCACTTCACGGTGGGCTTCGCTCAAACATAATTCAAACCGCTGAGGCTGAGTGGTTCCAATCTGTTTTAGGTGTTGCTCCAAACTTGCTGGATTACGCCAAATTGGCCACAGCCATAAAGGACGCTCTCCATACGCCTGTCTGTCGGCGATCAGCTGATAAAAGCTGGCATTGCCTGAAACAACGATGCCATTTTGATCCAACAACGCGATCAGTTGATTACTTTGATCAAACACCCCTTTGAGCATCGCCCGGTGACGCATCAACGATGCCTCACTGCGTCGAAGCTGACGAATATTCGCGGCTAGCATGACAATCACGCTTCCCAGCACCAAAACAGCCAAGGCGACCGCTTGCACAGCCACCGGATGAGTTTGCCATATTGGTTCGGGTTGATTGGTGATCGTCACATCATCAAACGCGCTAATATCTAACTGCCAGCGCTTGAGTGCCGGGTAATCAAACATGGTGATATTGGTCCCATCACGTTCGGCGGGTAGCTGACCACTCAGGGTCTTAAGGAGGAGCTTCCCTTGATGGTAGCCTTGATTTTTACCATCTATCACCACGCCGCCGACCACACCCTGACCGAGCATAAAACTCATGGCACCATAGATGGGCACAGGCGTATTGTGAGTGAGCGTTCGGATACCACTGAGTTTATCGAGAAATTGTCCGTTGCTATCCCTAAAATAGGAAAGATAAAACACGGCCTCACCGTCATGCATGGCTTGAATTCTATCGCGTAGTCCCGAAAAGGTGAGACCAGAAAGGCGCACGACGTCGATGCCAGAATCACCGTTTCTGGCCAGTTGCGCTTGCACGACATTCCAGTATTGACGACTCGAGAAGGTATTATCGAGCAACACATAAACGCGCTCTAAACCAGGGTGCAACCGCTTCATTAACGCCAAGTTGCGCGGTAGATCCACTTCCTCTTTGACGCCGGTTAGCTTAGGGAGCAACGGATAATGCTGGCGACCGAAGTTATTCAGGCCCGCGTAAACAACTGGCGTTTCACCAATAAACGCATGTAGCTCATGAATTAACCAAAGTGCGGCATTATCCGTGGTTAAGATCGCATCGAATTGATGGTTCGCTAGCTTTTGGATATAGAGTTTTTTGAGTTGCTCTCGATACGCCTCTGACTGATAACGTTTAATTTCTAGATAAGTATGTTGAAACGCAATGTCTTCTCCCGCGGTGGCAGTATCGAGTCCTTCGACCAGAGCTTGGTTCCAAAAGAAGTTGGGATGATAGGAATGCACCACCAGCACGTTTTTTTGTGCGGCGCTCACACTCAATGCTACCCAGAACAGTAAACCGCCTAAAAGGTATTTGATCCCCACATCTACTTCCTGTTGGTTGATTGGTATCGCACTAAACAACGCGATACCCTACATTAGGTGTTAACCGAACGGTCAAGCAATCGTGTTAACGAAAAACAAGACCTCGCTATAACAAAAAGACGAAAACAATGAACGAATTGCCGAAACTGGATGACCTTGATCGTCGAATTCTTTCTACCTTACTGGATGATGCACGCGTTCCTTACGCAGAAATGGCAAAGCGATTTAATGTCAGCCCTGCCACCGTGCACGTTCGTGTCGAAAAGATGAAAGCCGCTGGCATTATCGAAGGCACCGAGATATTGGTAAATACTAAAAAACTCGGCTATGACGTATGCTGCTTTATTGGTATCAATCTGAAAGCGGCGCGCGATTACCACTCCGCGCTAGAAAAGCTGAACCAACTCGATGAGGTAGTCGAAGCTTACTATACGACAGGGGCCTATAACATCTTCGTGAAGCTGATGTGTCGCTCTATCGAGGAGTTACAGTTTGTATTGATTGATAAACTGCAGGCCATCGATGAGGTCCAATCGACAGAGACACTGATCTCACTACAGAACCCGATCAACCGCAATGTTATCCCTTGAATTTTGTGGGGTAATTCATGCCCTTACTAAAAAAACGCCCCTGCCAATGGCAAGGGCGTAGAGACACTGTGTGGTCATTTAGCCGACGGTATCTTCCGGCCGCGGTGGTAATGGCGCGCCCGCGTCTTCGGCTAACCACTCGGCAACTTGCTTGGCAAAGTAGGTTAAAATGCCATCCGCACCCGCTCGCTTAAAGCACAGAAGTGATTCCATTACCGTTTCCCGCTCTTTCAGCCAACCGTTATCAAACGCTACTTTATGCATGGCATACTCACCAGACACTTGGTAGGCAAACGTTGGCACATTGAGCTCACTTTTCACTCGGCGCACCACGTCCAAATACGGCATTCCAGGCTTCACCATCACGGTATCGGCGCCTTCAGCAATGTCCATTGCAACCTCATGGAGGGCTTCGTCACTATTGGCCGGATCCATTTGGTAGTTGGCTTTGTTACCGCCTTTAAGGTTAGCTGCTGAACCAAGTGCATCACGGAAAGGCCCGTAGTAGTTGGAAGCATACTTGGCTGAATATGCCATGATTTGGGTATTAATATAGCCGTTTGCTTCCAACGCTTCGCGAATACGTCCAATTCGCCCGTCCATCATATCCGACGGGGCGACAATATCGACACCAGCTTCGGCATGAGACAGGGCTTGCTTGATCAGTACCTCAGTGGTTGGCTCATTCATCACATAGCCGTCGTCGTCGATAATACCGTCTTGACCATGAATGGTATAAGGGTCAAGCGCCACATCAGTAATCACGCCCATTTGYGGCACATGCTCTTTGAGCAGGCGCACAGCACGAGGCACTAACCCTTCCGGATTAAAGGCTTCCGATGCACAGAGCGTTTTAGCATCTTTGGGGATCACCGGAAACAGGGCGATCGCGGGCACTCCCAATTTGGCAAGGTAGTCCGCTTCATGTAACAGCAAGTCGATAGACAGTCGTTCAATACCTGGCATTGAAGCCACTGGCTCGCGACGGTTTTTGCCCATCAGGACGAAGACCGGATAAATTAAATCATTGGCAGAGAGTGTATGTTCTGCCACCAAACGGCGGCTAAAATCAGTTTTGCGTGTACGACGCAGGCGTCGTGCAGGAAAGGCGCTTTGAATGGATACGGCCACGGTATCCTCCTTAATGTTGCAGACCTGGGCTTTGGGGCAGCGTACTGCCTCGCTATCGTTATGCACCCCTCACTGTATCGAGAAACAGCGCTGGGTATTTTTTATTGTACAATCAATAATCTGTTCAACAGGCTGTTGGCGAAGTTGCGCCACCGCCTGTGCAATATGCGGTAAATACTTGGGCTCATTACGGCTACGTTTGGGCCGCGGGCGCAGATCGCGCGGCTGCAAATACGGGGCATCCGTTTCAATCATCAAGCGATCATCGGGCAGCCAGCTTACCTGTTGCTGAAGCTGCTGTCCGCGCCGTTCGTCGCAGAGCCAACCGGTGACACCTATGTATAACCCGGCATCCAAGCAATCTCGCAGTGCCTGATCCTCACCGGTAAAACAGTGCAGTACCGCCGCCGGCAACTTGTCTAACCAAGGACGCAATATCGCCAGCCAACGGTCATGAGCCTCCCGACAATGCATAAATACCGGCATTGACTGCTCAGCGGCTAATGCGAGTTGCGCCTCAAAGACCGCTTCTTGTTGCGGGCGCGGCGAAAAGTCACGGTTAAAGTCGAGGCCACATTCCCCTATCGCCACCACCTCGGCGCGCTGCGCCAGTTGCCGAATCATGGTTAAATTGGCTGGATCGACAGATTTAGCATCGTGCGGATGCACCCCGGCAGTGGCATAAGCGTAGCCAGGGTACCGCGCCGCTAAATCCGCCGCCGCTTGGCTTTCTTCAACGTTGGTGCCGGTAAAAATCATCCCAGAGACGCCGGCTTGCTGCGCATGAGCAACAACCTCGTCTCTGTCTTTATCAAATCGTGAGCTGGTGAGATTGACACCAATATCAATCATTCATTGGCCTCTTCAGATGCCGATGCGTCGCGCGGGACATAAAAACGTGACAGCAACACACCCAGCTCGAACAGCAAACACATAGGAATGGCGAGCAAGGTTTGCGAAATCATATCGGGCGGGGTCAACATCATACCAACGACAAAGGCCGCTACCACGACATACGGACGCTTGCTGGTCAAGCTTTTCGCGGTTGTCGCGCCCGTCCAGACCAGCAGTATAATCGCAATAGGGATTTCAAAGGCAATACCAAATGCTAGAAATAAAGCCAAAATGAAATCGAGATAACTGGCAATATCCGTTGCCACCTGTACCCCTTCTGGCGCAATCGAGGTAAAAAAGCCAAACACCAAGGGCAATACCACCCAGTAGGCAAACGCTACGCCCGCATAAAACAACAACGAGCTCGATACCAAAAGCGGCATCACTAAGCGCTGTTCATGCTTATACAGGCCAGGAGCAACAAAGGCCCAAATTTGGTAAAGCACCACGGGGATGGCAACAAACACCGAGATAACCAGCGTCAGTTTGATGGGGGTGAAAAAGGGCGACGCCACATCGGTGGCAATCATGCTCGCCCCTTCAGGCAGCTTGTCAATCAATGGCTGAGCGACCAAGCTATAAATGTTGTTGGCAAAATACACTAACCCAGCAAAGACCACTAAGATGGCAACGATGGCGCGAAGCAGGCGGTTACGGAGCTCCATCAGGTGACTGATGAGTGGCTGAGAATCGTTTACAGAAGACATAGTGGTTTTTTCATCAGAGACATAAGGCGTTGCTCGTTATCACTTATCGGTCGACGAGGTGGACGAGGGACTGGTGGCCGTGTCCGCACTCTCGGTATCACGCGCTGCAGCGGTTGATGTTGCCGAAGACGCATAAGGATGCTGCACATCGGCGGCTCGCTGTCGCAGCGTCTCCACCGACTCTTGCAGTTCAGGGGAGAGATTTTTCATCCCTGCTTGCTCGGCTTTGTGCAAATTATCTTGCAACTCTTTGATCTTGAGCTCTTGCTCGAGCTCGTCACGGACCGAACCTGCCATACGCTTGGCCGCGCCTACCCAACGTGACACATTACGTATCGCAATGGGCAGCCGCTCCGGGCCAAGCACCACAAGGCCAATGACGGCAATCAGTACCAGCTCCCAGAAACCAATATCAAACACGGCTTACACCTGCTCTTTATCTTTGCGTACTTGCTCTTTTTTCGACGCGTCGCTGTCACTACTATCCAATGACTGCTGCTGAAAATCCGCATCTTTGTCAGTGGTCTTTGCGTCGTCATCGTTCATCGCTTTTTTAAAGCCTTTGACCGCAGAGCCCAAATCGCCACCCATATTGCGTAACTTCTTGGTGCCAAACAATAACACCACGATGACTGCAATGATCAGCAGCTGCCAAATACTAATTCCACCCATACCGGTTCCCTTTATTCCGCTTGGTTAATGTTATGTGCGCAGCAGTGTAACTGCTATTTGTTACAGGTTTTATTACAAAGTCGCCAGCCACACAACCAGAAAACGACCGCCCCCGCTGTCGCAACACTCGGTAGTGTATCGATCCGGTTGGCATACAAGATAGTCGCAGTCAGTAGTAAGGTGGCACCAATACCCAGTAGATATGTGGCGCGCGAGTGGCGCTGTTTGGTCTGTAAATAGCTTTGATAGTAGGTGTCTAACCGCTGATTGACTTGCCGCCCCTGGCGGAGGCCATCGTAGATTAGCTCCGGAATTTCTGGCAGCTTTTCGGCCCAAAACGGTGCCTTCTCTTTGACCGCCGCCCATACCGCTTGCGGTCCGACTTGCTGTTTCATCCACGACTCTAAAAACGGCTTTGCTGTGGTCCACAAATCAAGTTGCGGATAAAGCTGACGTCCAAGCCCTTCAATATAGAGCAATGTTTTTTGCAGTAAGACCAGCTGTGGCTGCACTTCCATATTAAAGCGGCGCGCGGTGTTGAAGAGGTTTAATAACACATTACCGAACGAAATTTCACACAGCGGCTTTTCGAAAATCGGCTCGCACACGGTACGAATAGCAAATTCGAAATCGTCGACATTGGTGTCATGCGGCACCCAACCTGAATCGACATGAAGCTCAGCGACCTTGCGGTAATCACGGTTAAAGAAGGCAATAAAGTTTTCCGCTAGATAGCGTTTATCATCGCGGTTTAACGTACCAACAATACCGCAATCAAGCCCAATCCACTGCGGGTCGTGCGGGTGTTCATACGACACAAATACATTGCCTGGGTGCATGTCCGCATGGAAAAAACTATCGCGGAAGACCTGGGTGAAAAAGACTTCAACCCCCCGCTCGGCGAGCAGCTTCATATCTGTACCGTTCGCCTCAAGCGCGTCGATATCTGACACTTGAATACCGTAAATGCGCTCAGACACCATCACGTCTTTGCGGCAATAGTCACTAAACACTTCGGGCACATACAAGGCTTGATCGTTTTCAAAGTTGCGACGCAATTGAATGGTATTCGCCGCTTCGCGCATTAAATCCAGTTCATCAAGCAAGGTTTTTTCATATTCGCGAATCACTTCTACCGGCTTTAAGCGACGTGCATCAGGGAGAAAACGCGCCACCAGCCGTGCCACGCGATACATCAGACGCAAGTCGGCCTGAATAACCGGCAAGATATCGGGACGGATCACCTTAATCACCACTTCACGGCCATTTTCTTTTAATTTTTGCTTTGTGGCCATCAAAGGGTGCGACTTTATCTTGCAACTGGGCGAGTTCATTGGCGATATGAGCAGGAAAAAGATCGCGGCGGGTCGACATCATTTGCCCAAGCTTTACCCATACCGGCCCCAAACTTTGCATCGCTAAACGCAAGCGCTCACCCACAGGCTTGTCTGGGTGTTGGTTTTTAAGCCAAAACAGCGATTTACGCCCAAGATGGGCGAGTCGAGTCAGCGGTTGCCTGGGTAGTAGGGCATCAACACCGTACAATAACAAAGTACGAATAATAAAATACAGGCGACGAATCTCACTGAGTGTCATGCGGACTCCATCCGTTCTACTAACTGCTTAACCTTGGCTTCCAACCGCGCCGCGTCACTGCGCAATTCGTCCACTTGATCACTGTATGCCGCCACTTCTAACGGCCCCGGCGCCAAGCGCCACTCTTCGGTGATCACTTCCCCAGCATAGCGCTGCTGACGCTGAGCCAGTTGTTGTAATTGCTGCCAACGCTGCTGTGCCTGACTGACGAGGGTATGGGCAACCACATCTCCGGTATAAGGCGATAACCATTCGGCGACATCAAACTGAATGCCGCTCAACAATTGAGAAAACTGCTGGGCCACGTCCATATCACCATCAAGTGTCAGCTTATCGGCTTTTATTAACGCAGTAAGATTGGCTTTTTGCTGCAACTGCGGCAACGCAGAAAGCGAGAGGGATAGTGCACAATCAAGCTCTCCCTCGTAATGGCTCAGTACATCGATCTGCTGGCCAAAAACAAAGACCCACTGTCGATTATATTCTTGCAGCGTGACGCCAATACTGCGCCCTTTTAGTCGTGCTAAACGGCGCTGGCTATCTGCATCTTTATTAATCACGCCATTTAAGGCGGTCTCGAGTCCTGCACACACGAGTGAGTCAAACGCCATACCGGCTCCTTAGAATTTATACCCACGGTGCAGCGCGACAATGCCACCGGTGAGATTATAATAGCTGGCTTGTTCAAAGCCGGCTTGTTCCATCATGCATTTCAAGGTTTCTTGATCAGGGTGCATACGAATTGATTCAGCAAGATAACGATAGCTATCTGGGTCATTGACAATGAGCTGCCCCATCTTAGGTAAAATGTGGAACGAATAGGCGTCGTATACTTTCGATAACGGCTTCGCCACCGGTTTAGAAAACTCTAGGACCAGAAGGCGCCCTCCCGGTTTGAGTACACGAAACATCGAGCGCAGCGCCGCATCTTTATCGGTGACATTACGAAGCCCAAACGCGATGGTAATACAGTCAAAGTGATCGTCAGGAAAAGGTAGCTGCTCGGCATTCGCCTGCACATAGCTCACGTTGCCAACAATACCCTTATCGCGCAACTTATCGCGACCCACTTTCAGCATCGAGTTATTGATATCCGCGAGTACCACCTCACCTTGCTCACCGACGATGCGAGAAAACTTGGCGGTCAGATCACCGGTGCCGCCGGCTAAATCCAACACTTTTTGTCCGGGGCGTACACCACTACAGTCAATGGTGAAGCGCTTCCATACCCGATGAATGCCCATCGACATCACATCATTCATCAGATCATATTTAGCGGCGACCGAATGAAATACATCAGCCACGAGGCTTTCTTTTTCTTGGCGTTTGACTTTCTGGTAGCCAAAATCAATCGTTTCTTGGTCCTGGTGCGAATTTTTCTCTGTCATTGTATTCCCCTAACATATTGGCTCCAGTTTACTTTATCGCCCATCCGGACTCCAAGCGCGCAACCCAGTTTATTCTCATTCTTGCGTGGTGGTGCCTGGGTCCGTCTGCATGACATTGACCGACTCTCCCGGTCCAGGTTCCGTGGCCACACTGGCCAGCGCCGGACTTATATCGCGTTTAACCTCGACACCTAGGGCTTTAAAACTCTCCGCTTGGCGCAAGATATTGCCGCGCCCTTGGCTAAGTTTGTTCATCGCTCCTTGATAACTGTCACTGGCTTTACCCAGCGCACTACCCAGCCCTTCCATATCGCTAACAAAAAGTCGCACCTTGTCATAAAGCTTGCTGGCCTTCTCGGCGATTTGTTTGGCGTTTTGATTTTGATATTCATAGCGCCATAAATTATTGATTGTTCTGAGAGCCACTAACAAGGTGGTCGGGCTCACCAGCATGATGTTGTTGTCCATGGCGTCCCGAATCAGACTGGCATCCGCCTCAACCGCGACCTGAAAAGCCGGCTCAACAGGAATAAACATCAGTACGTAATCCAGTGAGCGTACTCCATGGAGTTGATGATAATCTTTGCGACCCAAACCACGAATATGCTGACGAATTGCCTGGACATGCTCTTTAAGCGCGGCATCTTGTTCGGCCAGTGTCTCAGCGTTGTAATAGCGTTCATACGCGACCAAGGCCATTTTGGCATCAACGACGACATCTTTTTCTTGTGGCAATTTAACCACCACATCCGGCTGATAGCGCTTGCCCTGTTCATTTTCAAAGCTGACTTGGGTTTGGTACTCACGCCCCTCTCGCAAGCCAGACTCTTCTAAAATGCGCGCGAGGACCACTTCGCCCCAATTACCTTGTTGCTTATTATCGCCTTTTAGCGCCTGAGTCAGGTTATGGGCCTCACGGGTCATGTCCGCGTTTAATTGTTGTAAATTTTTGATTTCATGAATCAAGGTATGGCGCTCTTTGGCTTGCTCGCCAAAGCTGTCGGTCACCTGCTTCTTAAATCCTTCCAACTGCGATTTAAGCGGTCCAAGCAGACTTTCTAAGCTCATTTTATTTTGCTCATCGACCGAGTGGACTTTTTGCTCAAATACTTGATTGGCAAGTTGCTCAAACTGGGTGCGTAATCGCTCCTCCGCGTTTTCTAGCAGTGCGTGTTTTTCCTTCGCCGCGTTTAACTGCTGCTCGGCGCTGGCTTTAACTTCTCGCAACTCTGCCAACAGTTCAGACTTTTCCTCACGTACGGAGTCTAATTTGTCGCTTAAGTCGTGATTATGCTGACGCAGTTGCTCCTGTTGCCTGAGTTTCTCGCTCGCAGAGGTTAACTTGCCATAATACTGGCGTAATTCCTGGGTTAGGCGGTCTCGCTCGACATCCAAACTATCTAACTCGTGTTGCTGTTGTTCGAGTTGCTGCTGCAATTGTTGGTGTTGCATGTCAGCACTGGCTTGTTGCTGCGCATATTGCGTTTCATACCATTGCTGGTATTGCGCAATAACACGTCGGTGTAGGCCATAACCGAGTCCAAGGGCACTGACGGCGCCAAAACAAAACGTGAGAATAGGTAAAGCGGAAAATGACAAGCCATCAAGCATAAAGCGTTCTCTATTGTGCGGTCATTGGTATCAGCAAAGGCTAATGGGATACTGGATAGATGTCCAGTCTATCTCAGTCAGTTACAATGGCGTAGACTGCCTGGAACGACAGGCATATTGGCAAGGAGGCAACATGCATAACGAACGTAAGGCACTGATCTTTGCCTTGTCTGCTGTACTGCTATGGTCAACGGTTGCAACCGCATTCAAAATCACCCTGAGCTACATGACACCGATTCAAATGCTGGCAGCGGCCAGCTTAGTGTCGGTAGTAATTTTAACCGTTATTGCTGCTGTGCAAGGAAAGCTTCACGCGCTGTGGCCGACCTTTCGGCGTCAACCCGGTTACTATTGCGTGTTGGGGATGATTAATCCATTCATTTACTACTTGGTGCTTTTTAAAGCTTACGATCTGTTACCCGCTTCATTAGCCCAGCCTTTAAATTACAGCTGGGCTATCACTCTGACATTAATGGCGGCATTGTTTTTAGGCCAAACGATTCGTCGTCAAGATTGGATTGCGGCGGCGTTGGGCTATTTTGGCGTGGTTGTGATCGCTACCAAAGGCCAGCTTTTATCGCTCCAGTTCGATAGCCCGCTTGGCATTGGTTTGGCGTTACTCTCAACGTTATTGTGGGCAGGTTTTTGGGTCCTTAATACTAAAAATCGCGCTGATCCTGTGCTCGGCATTTTGCTCTGTTTTATTCTGTCACTGCCTGTATCTTTGCTATTGGCTGGATTAACAAGCACTTGGGAAGGGATCCCTTGGCAAGGATGGTTGGCAGTCGGTTATGTCGGGCTATTCGAAATGGGAATAACCTTTATGCTGTGGCTGAGCGCGATGAAATATACCCAGAACACCTCTCGGATCAGTAATCTGATTTTTATTTCGCCTTTTATCTCTTTGGTGTTACTGGCCACCATTATTGGCGAGACAATTCATATCAGTACCTTGGTTGGGCTAAGTTTTATTGTAGTGGGGTTACTGATCCAACAGCGTACCCCAAAAAAGCGCAAACAACCTGCCGCAAGCGCGTAACCTGTATTGCTTAAGGGTTGCCAATGCCGCTCACAATGCACGGCGCCCGTTGCACGGCGCCCGTTACACGGCGTCAATCGACATTAACCCATCTTACGCTGGATCATATACTGGTATAGCTCGTCAGCCGACAAGCCATCTTGCTCCAAACCTTGGGTGATTTCCTCGATACGCTCAGCACGACGATCTTCAATCACGTGATTAAATTGATAAACCAGCTCGCGTAAATATTTGAGCGGCACTTGATGGGCGGCGCTACGGACACGCTCTTCACTTTGGCTGCCTAGCTCTACCAATAATTTACCAAACATGATTTTTTCCGGCGATTCCTCAAGTTGTTCAAGGACGCGCGCCATTTCGATTGTCGATAATGACATAGTGTATAACTGACCTTTGGATATAAAACGAAAAGGAATGAGCGTTAATTCGATTTGCTTAGTAAATATACTCTGAACCACGCACGTTTAGCAAAATAAAAAAACGCTGGCCGAGGCCAGCGCAAAAGGATGATGGGTTGTCGAGACCCCTGCGTTTTGCACGTCTTATTATTGTTTGCCAACTGAGACGTTGTTTTATTGATTATTTAGCTTTTTACCACTTTGGCATGCCATTGCTTACCTTTCGGTGACCATAAAATAATCAGACCCGGCACTAATAACCACATATGCACCGTCATCAAATCACTGGCCGATAAGCCTAGACGCTGGGTTAAGCTCACGAGTAGCCCAGCCCCGCTCATTTGGAATAACCCGAGCAATGCCGCGGCCGTGCCCGCGCGGTCCGAAAACGGCGCTAGTGCTGCTCCAGCTGACGCGCCTAACACCCAAGCAAAGCCGAATGAAGAGGTAAAGATCGGCAACATAAAGGCCCAAGGTTCAGCGATGGGGCTAAGCGCCAACATCAACCCGCCCGATCCCACCAGCATCATAAGGCCAATATTTAATGCCCGGCGGCTACCAAACTTTTGCATATAACGTGGCCCTAACATTGCCGCGGCAATATTTAACGCCGCATTGGCGCCAAACCAAAAGGTGAAACTGTTCATGGAGATACCGTATCTGTCCATCAACAGCACAGGTGCGGAGGTGACATAAGCGAGGATCACCGCCATCGCCAACATGCAAAGGGTTATGTGATAAGTAAATGTTGGTACACGCAGCACCTGCCAATAACGGCGTAAGCTGAATAGGCGGCCCGAGGTATCAGTATGCGATGGTCGGGTTTCGGGCAAAAAGACGATAACCAGCACCAACCCTAATACCGCATAACCGAGCATAAAGGTGAAGTTAGCACGCCAGTCAAACACCTGGGTTAACCAACTACCAAGTAGAGGCGCTAAAGCCGGTACAAAACAAATCGCGCCATTTAAGTAGCTAATCATATGGCCACTGCGTTCGGCACCAAAACGATCGCGGACGGCGGCAAAGGCACACACGGAGGTTGCACACGCGCCAAACCCTTGCAGCAAACGCGCCACCAGCATCATATCCATCGAGGTGGCGAGCCACGCCATCAAAGAGCTAAGGCCATAAAGCGAAATACCAATAATAGCCACAGGCTTACGGCCAAAGCGATCGGCCAACGGCCCCGCAAACAGCTGACCAAGACCTAAGCTAAACATAAACCAGGTCACAGTGTCTTGAGCCAAAGTGGGACTCACATTAAAGTCACCCGCCATATGCGATAGTGCCGGTAGGTAAATATCAATCGCCATGGGGCTAAATAGCACCAGTAACACCATTAAGGCGACCAGTAAGCGATTTGATGTCGGTGAATCAGTGTGCGTCATTGGTTACTCCTCTATACAGGCACGCAGTATAGTGGCTTCAGGATATGAACCATAATGGTTTATAGTAAAAGCAGTTATTCCTAAGGAGAATACCAAAGATGGATTTGGACCAACTGCAACGTACCGACCTCAATTTATTGGTGTGTTTGCATGTACTTTTAGAAGAGTGCAATGTCACGGGCACAGCCAAACGCCTGCATTTAAGTCAATCGGCGGTGAGTAAAAATCTGGCCCGGCTAAGATCGCAATTTAACGATCCGCTTTTTACTCGAGCCGCCCACGGCTTAAAACCCACGGTTCGTGCACAAACCTTGCAACCTAAATTACGCGCTTTGCTCAATGATATCGCGGCGATGACCGAACCTGACCATTTTCAGCCACACTTGAGTGATCGCTGTTTTCGCTTTGCGCTTGTAGAAAGCGCCTACCCATTACTGCTACCCCAATTTATTGGCGATATGTTAGAGGCCGCCCCATCGATCACCCTCAATACCGCCGCTTGGGATCAAACCACTTTTGATGGTCTCGCCCGTGGCAATATCGACTTTGGTATCACCGGCAAAGATTTAAATCCCGCCGATGCCATGCTGACCATGATGCCGCCCAAGGGGGTGCGCTACCAAGAGCTTTGCCAAGATCACCAGTGTGTCTTGATGCGCGCCGATCACCCCGCACTCAAGGGCCCATGGGATGAAGCGCGTTACCTTGGACTGCGACATGTACAGGTGAAATGTGATGGAAATGATCGCTGGTTGTTGGACTATAAACTGGCAGAGCGTAATATTGAGCGTGACATTGCCATGTACGTGCCTGATTTTAACAGTGCGGCGAGCCTGTGTACCTATACCGACCTGGTGTTTACCTCACCAAGCCAGTTTGCGCATTATATTGCCGCGTCGCTCAATTTGGTGGTACGGCCGTTACCGACGCCAATACCGCCGATGGCGTACACCTTGTTTTGGCATCAAAATCAAGAAAATGACCCGGGGCACCAATGGCTGAAAGATTTAATTATTTCGCGCTGTCAGCAGTTTAGCCCGGCAAAATTGCAGCCTATCGCCCATCGCGCTAGGGTCTAATCCACTGGTTTTTTACGCGTGGCCGAACATGGCAAGTTCACCCCATACAAAGAAGGAAGAATAATGGACGCGACCCTTACCAAGCGTGTTGAGCAGCTAAGACACTGGCTAGCTCAACACGATTATGACGCCCTACTCATCCCCCACGAAGACGAATATCTCGGTGAGTATGTGCCCGAGCACAACGAACGCCTCCACTGGGCAACCGGCTTTACCGGCTCCGCAGGGGCGGCGGTGATCACCCGCGACAAGGCAGCGATTTTTGTTGATGGCCGCTATGTGGTTCAAGTCCGTAAGCAAGTCCCCGCCGGCCTGTTTGACTACTGCCACCTGATTGATGAGCCACCGGTGCAATGGGCCCAGCAACAATTGCCCAAGGGTGCCAAGCTGGCTATCGACGCTCGCATGCATAGCGTCGCTTGGTACAAACGCACCCAACGCGCGCTGGATGGGGCTTTGGCTTTGGTGAGTGTTGAGCAAAACCCGATTGAAAGCTTATGGGACGATCGCCCCGCCCCGCTTAATAGCCCTGCCATTTTACTGGGTGAAGAGAAAACCGGCCGCGCCAGCTTAGATAAGCGTCAAACCATTGGCCAGCAGTTAGCCGATCAGAACCTTGATGCCGCGGTACTCACTCAACCCGATGCCGTCTGTTGGCTGCTCAATATCCGTGGTCGCGATATCCCACGTTTGCCCGTGGTACTGACCCAAGCGATTATCAAGCAATCCGGTGACGTCACCGTGTTTATCGACCCTGACCGTCTCCCCGACGGCTTTGATGCACACGTGGGCCAAGGAGTGAGCGTCGCGCACCCTGATAGCCTGGTTGATGCCCTGCAAGCGCTGAGTGGTCAACGTGTATTGGTCGACCCAAACGGTGCCAATGCGTGGACACTGGACACGCTCCAACAAGCGCAAGTCACCGTGGTGGAAGCGCAAGACCCATGTGCGCTTGAAAAGGCGGCCAAGAACCCGCAAGAAATCGCCGGTATGCAAGCCTGCCACGTGCGCGATGGTGTTGCCGTGACTCGCTTTTTGGCGTGGTTTGAGCGTCAAGTCGACGCCGGTGAACGCCCTGATGAAGCTGTGCTCGCAGACACCCTGTATCAATTCCGCCAACAAGACGATCAACTGGTCGACTTAAGCTTTGATACCATTTCCGCCGCCGGTGGCAATGCGGCCATGTGTCACTATAACCACAACAATCAGCCCAAACCGAGCGTGATTGAGAGCAACAACGTCTACTTGGTGGACTCAGGCGGCCAATACTATGACGGCACCACCGACATTACCCGTACCGTGCCGGTGGGCGAATGCAGCGCTGAGATCAAAAAGGCCTTCACGCTGGTGCTTAAAGGGCATATTGCGCTGGCCACTGCGCTGTTCCCGAAAGGCACCTCAGGCAGCCAGCTTGATGCCTTAGCACGCCAGTATTTGTGGCAACACGGCTATGATTTTGACCATGGCACCGGTCACGGTGTCGGGCATTTCTTGGACGTGCACGAAGGTCCGCAGCGCATTTCCAAAGCGCCCAATAGCGTCGCGCTATTGCCGGGCATGGTGGTGTCAAACGAGCCGGGCTACTATCGCGCCGACGCGTTTGGGATCCGGATTGAAAACCTCGAGTTGATTGAAGAAAAGCCCACCGAGGGTGACATGACGATGCTCGGATTTGCCTCACTCACGCGTGCACCGATCGATCGTCGATTGGTCGATGTGAGCTTACTCAGCGAGGCGGAAATCCAGTGGTGGAATCGCTATCATCAAACCGTGTGGGATGAAGTTAGCCCATCTTTAGATGATCAAGACCAAGCTTGGTTAAAACAAGCGACCGCGCCGCTAAGCCGTTAAGTCGCGTCTTCACTAAGTATAAAAAAACAAAAAGCGTCCGATTGGACGCTTTTTTTTATTCCCCTTTCAGGGCTTTCTCAACCGCTTTGGGCGAAAAGCCGCGCAAAGTAGTATCGCCAATGCAAATCACTGGGACACCCCGCGAGCCTGTTGCTGCCAGCAGCTTCTTGCCTTTGGGCGTGGCCGTATCGACAACACGATAACGCAGCCCTTTTTTATCTAAGTAAGCTTTGGCCGCCTCACAGTGAGGACAGCGCGGGCCCACATATACAGTAATACGTTTCATGCCCGCATTGTCGCTAACCCGCTGCCGTTTGTGAAGCCATTTGCACCTGACGCGCGACATCGTAGATGTTATCCCAATCTTTCCATACCACCTCAAACCCGAGGGCACGGACGCTGGCGGCCACCTCTGCCGCGCTACGTTCATCACTGATGGCAAACTGCTCTAATTGTGGCTCAGGGTTGGCATAACCGCCCGGTTGAGTTTTTGACGCCGCGGATAAGCTAGTGACACCAAGCGGTAACACATTGTCGCGAAAGTGGGGTGACTCCCGTGTCGATAGCGACAGCTCCACCTGCGGATTCCACAACCGATAGGCACAAATCAGCTGGACCAGCTGCTTATCCGTCATCACCGATTTCGGCTGTAACGCCCCCGCGCAAGGGCGTAAGCGCGGAAAAGATAGCGAATAGCGGCTTTGCCAGTATTGCTTTTCCAAATAATCCAGATGCTGGGCGGTAAAAAAGCTGTCGGTGCGCCAGTCCTCAAGGCCAATCAAGGCGCCGAGACCGATCTTATCGACCCCTGCTTGTGCCAACCTATCTGGGGTTTGCAGCCGGTAGTGAAAGTCGGTTTTATTCCCGCGCTTGTGGTGTTCCCCATAGGTTGGAGCGTGGTAGGTTTCTTGGTACACCATCACCGCATCCACACCTTGTGCCACCAAGGCGCGATACGCGTCGGTATCCAGCGGCTGCACCTCCATCGCCACATGATGAAAGTATTGCTTCACCACCGGTAAGGCGCGGAGAAAATACTCGAGCCCTACCTTGGTTTCATGCTCACCGGTCACCAAGAGCACACTGTCAAAGCCCATTTTTTTGATCGCTTCACACTCGGCGGCGATCTCAGCTTCATCCAGCGTGCGCCGTTTGATTCGGTTTTCCATCGAAAAACCGCAATAGGTACACACGTTGGCGCACAAATTGGAGAGATACAGCGGAATATAAAACCCCATGGTGTAGCCAAAACGCTGCCGCGTCAGCGCCGCAGATTGCTGAGCCATGGCCTCAAGATAGGCTTCAGCGGCTGGGCTGATCAGGGCAGCGAAATCGTCCAAATTGCGCGAGGATTTAGCCAGCGCCCGCTCGACATCTTGGCGCGTTTTGCTGTAAATCGAAAGGCGATGATGATCCCAATCGAGTGCCGCCCACCGCTCAGAAAAGCTCATCACGCCTCCTTAGCGTCAAGAAACGCAGTTAAGGSGCTAGAAGCGTGGGCGTGATTGTGTGTGCCCGCCAGCCCAGCGCGATACGCGCAGCGTCCTGCTTCAACCGCTTGTTTAAACGCCGCACCCATAGCAGTCGGATCGCCAGCCGTGGCAATGGCGGTGTTCACCAAAACTGCATCAGCACCGCGCTCCATCGCTAACGCCGCATCTGACGGTGCACCAATGCCGGCATCAATGATCACCGGCACGCGAGCTTGCTCAATAATGATGTCGAGAAACGCCATTGAGGCCAGTCCTTGGTTGGAGCCAATCGGTGAGCCAAGGGGCATCACCGCCGCGCACCCCACCTCTTCCAAACGCTTACACAGCACAGGATCGGCATGACAATATGGCAGCACCACAAACCCCTCATCTACAAGGGTTTTCGCCGCTTGAAGGGTTTCAATCGGATCAGGCATCAGATACTTAGGGTCGGGGTGAATTTCCAGCTTTACCCAAGGCGTTCCTAATGCTTCTCGAGCAAGACGCSCGGCAAACACCGCTTCTTGCGCATTTTTCGCCCCCGAGGTATTGGGCAGCAGGCGCACACCTAGTTCACGCAGCGGGGTTAAAATATCGTCTTGTGTGGCATGCACATCGACTCGCCTTAGCGCCATGGTGACCAGCTCAGTACCACTGGCCGCCAGTGATTCGGCCATGACCTTGCGACTGGCAAACTTGCCCGTGCCGGTTAACAGCCGAGATGAAAACGTCGTATCCGCAATGGTTAACATAATTATCCTCCGGCAATCGCTTGAAAGACCGCCAAGCTATCGCCAGCGGCAAGTGACGTGGATGACCAAGCATCGCGCGCAATAATGGTCTGATTTAGCGCGACCGCGACTGATTCGGCCGGCACCTTCATCTCCTCAATCAATTGCGTGACGGTCGTGGCATTGACCTCTGTGGGTGCGTCATTAATGATTAACCGCATCACTTACCTCCCGCGTTGGCTGACAAACCGCACAGTGCGGATGAACAGGCAGCGAAAAGTGCTGCCATGTCATGGTTTGTCCATCCAGTCGTGACAAGCGATTGGTACCGACCGCCTGCCCTAATAATAATTTTATCCCTTCAAGCGCTTGCGCAGTGGCCATCATGCCGACCACAGGTCCCATTACCCCAGCTTCAGCGCAGCGTGTGGGTTTAGAGGGAGTCACGTCTGCAAAGGCGCACGCATAACATGCACTATGCGGTTGATAAACCAATAACTGGCCTTGCCAGCCAATCGCGGCCGCGCTCACCAACGGCGTGCCAGTCTCTACACAGACTTGGTTGACCGCATGACGAGTGGCGAGATTATCACTGCAATCAAGGACCACATCCGCCATCGCCACTTCGAGCGCCAGGCGCTCATCCTCGAGATAGGCATTGATGGCCCGGCACTGGCAATGTGGGTTCAGCGCGCCCAAGTTAGCAGCTAGCGCTGCGGCTTTACCGGTGCCGATTTGCGCCTCTCGATACGCCACCTGACGCGCCAAATTGGATAGCTCAATGTGGTCCGAGTCAGCAATCGCTAACTGTCCCACGCCAGCGCCTGCAAGATAGAGACCCGCGGTGGTTCCAAGCCCACCGGCACCGACCATCAACACGTGCGCCTTTTTAAGTGCCTGCTGCCCGCACTCTCCGACCTCTGGCAGCATAATTTGCCGGCTATAACGCAGGTATTCACTGTCCGATAGCATCACACTCTCCTTGCTGTCTGGATGGATTCAGACAGCGATTAAACGCGTCAATGCGCGCCGCTAAATCGGGCGCTTGCGTCACGGCGCGGACTACCGCAATGGCGTCCACGCCAGTGCGCCAGACCTCGGGAGCTCGGTCGAGATCAATACCGCCAATCGCCACCGTCGGGAAGCGGCCCTCCACAGTCGCCACCTGCTGCGCTAACGCTGAAATACCTTGCGGTGGTTCGGCGAGCTGTTTGGTGGTGGTGGGAAAAATATGGCCGATGGCGAGRTAGCTTGGCGTGAGTTCAACCGCTGCAGCGAGCTGTTCTGGACTGCGCGTCGACACACCGAGACGCAGCCCTTGCCGCGCAAGCCGGTCAAGATCCGCCTCACGTAAGTCTTGTTGCCCTAGATGGACGCCATAGGCGCCAGCTTCAAGCGCGAGCTGCCAGTGATCGTTGATAAACACCTGCGCATGGTGCGCGCGGCCCAATGCCACCGCGCGCTGTATCCAATCCGCCAATTGTGGATGCGCTGGCTGCTTCACGCGCAGTTGCACAGTTTTCACCCCCAAACAAAGTAAGCGTTCGAGCAAATCCACATCGTCCACCACCGGATATAATGGGCCTACGCCTTCAGACATAGGCGCAAACGGAGTCAAACTCATGATCCCACCTTGTCGCTGTCTTCCACCTCAGTACCGTGTTGTGGCTGAAGATGGGATTTTTGCAGGTAGAGCTCACTGCCCTTTTCTCGGAATTCTTGCGATTTTTGCTGCATGCCTGCTAACGGGTCTTCCAGCATAGCGACATCAATCGCTTGACCCGCGGCGGCATAGCCGTTTTCTTTGGCGTAGTCCCGGACTTCCTGGCTGATTTTCATGGAGCAGAACTTCGGTCCACACATCGAGCAAAAATGTGCGACCTTGCCCGACTCTTGAGGCAGTGTTTCATCGTGATAGGCGCGTGCCGTGAACGGATCAAGGGATAGATTGAACTGGTCTTCCCAGCGGAATTCAAAGCGCGCTTTAGAAATGGCGTTATCACGCACCTGCGCCCCCGGGTGTCCTTTAGCTAAGTCCGCAGCATGCGCGCAAAGCTTGTAGGTGATAAGCCCAATTTTAACATCCTCCTTATTGGGCAGACCCAGATGTTCTTTGGGCGTGACATAACAGAGCATCGCACACCCAAACCAGCCAATCATCGCCGCACCAATGCCGGAGGTAATATGATCGTAACCGGGAGCAATGTCGGTGGTTAGCGGGCCGAGAGTATAGAAAGGCGCTTCATGGCAATGGGTGAGCTGCTCGTCCATGTTCTCTTTGATCATATGCATGGGCACGTGGCCAGGGCCTTCAATCATCACCTGCACATCGTATTCCCATGCCACCTTGGTGAGCTCGCCCAGGGTACGTAGCTCACTGAATTGCGCTTCGTCGTTCGCGTCTGCCACTGAGCCGGGACGCAGCCCATCGCCCAACGACAAAGACACGTCGTAAGCGGCACAGATTTCGCAGATTTCGCGAAAATGGGTATACAGGAAACTTTCTTGATGATGCGCCAAGCACCATTTGGCGATAATCGATCCACCGCGCGAGACAATCCCAGTCACGCGATTGGCGGTCATGGGCACATAGTGCAAACGCACCCCAGCGTGAATGGTAAAGTAGTCGACCCCTTGCTCGGCTTGCTCTATCAAGGTATCGCGCATGACTTCCCAGGTCAGGTCTTCGGCAATGCCGTTCACTTTCTCAAGCGCCTGATACAYAGGCACAGTGCCAATCGGGACTGGGCTATTACGTAAAATCCACTCGCGGGTTTCGTGAATATTGCGGCCCGTCGATAAATCCATCACCGTATCCGCACCCCAACGAGTCGACCATACCAATTTTTCAGTTTCTTCCTCTATTGAGGAGCTCACCGCTGAGTTACCAATATTGGCATTCACTTTCACCAGGAAGTTACGCCCGATGATCATCGGCTCCGCTTCTGGGTGATTAATGTTAGCCGGAATAATCGCCCGCCCTTCGGCGATCTCTTGGCGCACAAATTCGGGGGTGATTTGTGATGGCAAATGCGCACCAAAGCTTTCCCCGGGATGCTGGCGGTTCAGCTGCTCTTCACGATACTGCTGACGCCCCATATTTTCGCGAATGGCGATAAATTCCATTTCTGGGGTAATGATGCCTTGGCGTGCGTAATGCAGTTGAGTCACACACTGATTAGGTTTCGCGCGGCGGATAGATGGTAAGGCACTAAAGCGAAGTTCATCCAAGGTTTCATCACTGAGGCGGGTTTGGGCATAGTCAGAGCTCACCGCATCAAGAAACTCCGTATCGGCACGTTCATCGATCCAGGCTTTTCGCACTGGCGCTAAGCCTTGGTAAATATCGATAGTACTCTGTGGGTCGGTATAAGGCCCTGATGTGTCATAAACCCGAATGGACTCATTGTCTTCATACTGAGGCTTTTCTTTGCTGCCGCCCACAAAGGTGGGGGAAAGATGGATCTCGCGCATCCCGACGCGAATGTCAGGTCGCGAGCCCTCGACATAGACTTTTTCCGAGTTGGGGTAGGTTTGCGCAGAAAGGGAATCGATAAAGGATTTGGCCTCAAGGCGGGCCTGTTTACGGGTCGACATAGCATTACTCCGGTGTTCATTATGGGAATTAATGCTTGCCGGAAAACGCTGAATTTGAGATGTGAGCAAACTGGCAGACGGGTTGCGTCTGTGATCTGAAGCATCTCTTGTTCCCTTCGCTGGTCTTAACCAGATCAGGTTCAACGGATCCCACTTTATGTGGTCTCAGCCAATTGGCACTCCGACAAGTTCAATGCCAGTATAAGAAATCACCGCCGCAACAACAAGCGACGTACGCGATGTTTTCTATTACCCGGTAATACGTCCCAACAGCCAAGCCCCCATCGCTGCCGCTCCGAGGCATAAGGCGAGATTCAAACCAACATTTAGCAAGGCTTTCACCGTTTCTCCATGTTGGAACAGCATCAAGGTATCGACAGAGAACGTCGAGAAGGTGGTAAAAGCCCCTAAAAAGCCAATCGCAATCAGTTGACGCCAAGGGACCGGGGCAATTAGCTCTTGGCTCATCGCCGCTAAAAAGACGCCCATTGCTAATGAGCCCAGCACATTAACCATTAGGGTGCCGTACGGGAATCCTCGACCAAACACCGCGACGCTCCACTCTGAAACTAAAAAACGCGAGGACGCCCCTAATGCGCCACCAAGCCCTACCCACAATATGCTTACCACTGGGTGCTCCTTTCGATTGGTAAAAACTCATCATACCGCGACATGTGAACAAGAAACAGGAGGAAGAAAAAGGGAAGAAAGGCGCGGTTACTACCACAGACAGTAGACATAAAAAAAGCACCGACAATGTCGATGCTTTAATATTTGGCAGGGGTAGAGGGATTCGAACCCCCAACACGCGGATTTGGAATCCGCTGCTCTGCCAGTTGGAGCTATACCCCTGTAGATAGTTGCCTATTGTAGCGATCTCGCGACAAATTACCACCATCAATTACTGGTCAGACGTTTAATCGCTTATTTATAAAGCGATCTGTCTGGTCGCCCAACAACAAAAAAACCCAGCTTTTCAGCTAGGGCTTCTAAGTAGTGGCGGAGTGGACGGGACTCGAACCCGCGACCCCCGGCGTGACAGGCCGGTATTCTAACCAACTGAACTACCACTCCGCACCAATTCTGTCTCATCAAAGTCTTACACTTAATTGCTTTGATGCTTAAATGTTTGCTAACTAAAGCCCAATATTAAGCTCTAATTAGATTATCTTGTTTGATGCGATGAGGATTTTGAATCGAGACGCGCAGTGTATGCCAATACATG
>NZ_MUFH01000199.1:0-4963 GCF_001996115.1 Salinivibrio sp. MA427 | reverse complement strand
GTATAGCATTATCCCTCCTAATAAAAAAGCCCCGTTATAAACGGGGCTAGATTATTGCGTTATTGGCGCACTAATTCAATTTAAATTTAGTAACGACAATTCACGCAGCGCGACAGAGAACTTGGCAAACTCATGCATAGAACCGACTTTGAACTCATCGACAATGCTTTGCCAACGGCTCAGGATTACAGCATGATCATCCATCCACTGCGTTAACCCTGTCTCGGCATCGTGTTGTGAATCCATCTCTGAAACGATGCGAGCGGTCAATAAGCGCTGTTGCCAGTCAAGATCTTCACGGAACGAGGCGCGGGCAAGCGCTTGCCAGTGGTTATCAACCGGCTGGTTATTGATTTGCTTCAAGAACCAGTGCAGTGATAAACGATCACCCAGTACATAGTACAAGCGCGCCACTAGCTCGAATGGCTTGTCGAGTTGTTCTGACACTTGGGCAAGATCTAATCCCGAGAACACGCTCGTCAGGCGACAAACCTTGTTCGCAAGCGCATCAGGTACGCCCGCTTTTATCAATGCTTCCGCTTGTTGATCGTGCTCGGTGATCTCACCCTCAACCAAATACTGTTCGAGGTGATCCACCAAGTTTTGCAATGCAGGACGATAAAAGCCAACTTGGGCCTCAATACTCTCTCCTTTGCGTTTGTTACGTAACATCCAACGGGTTGCACGGCGTAACATTCGGCGACAGCGGAATATGATGTCATACTGCACTTTGGCACTCACATGATTATCGAGCTCGCGCACATCATCAAATAGCTGCTCAAAACCAAACACCTCTCTGGCAATGGCATAAGACTTAGCAATATCAGTGGATGAGATTCCATCTCGCCTCGGTAGTGACGTTGTAACTCTTTAGGGAAGTAACTAGGGAGTAGCTGTCCGAAGTGAGTATCTTGCGTGACATCATCAACAACCAGCTGCTCTTTGAGAACCATTTTGCCGTAGGCAACCAACACAGCAATTTCTGGGCGCGTTAAACCGGTGCCACGCAAGTTACGTTCAGACAAGGTTTCATCGTCTGGCAGATATTCAAGCGCCCGATCGAGCTTACCCTCTTTCTCTAAATAGTGAATAAACCGGATCTGCTCTTTTAACAGAGCGGCCTGCTGGTTATGGGTGACAGAGATCGACTCACTTTGACTATAAGCATCCTCGAGCACGATGTCAGACACTTCGTCTTCCATTCGCTCCAGCAACTCATTGCGCTTTTTCATGGTCAGATCACCGGCCGCCACCAGCCCATTAAGCAAGATCTTGATGTTGACCTCGTTATCCGAGCAATCGACACCACCGACATTATCAATAAAGTCGGTATTCACTCGACCGCCGTTAAGCGCATACTCAATTCGCCCTAATTGGGTCATGCCAAGGTTACCGCCCTCACCAATGATACGAGCACCCACTTCATTGCCGTTGACACGCAAACCATCATTAGCACGGTCACCTACCGAGGTATGGGTTTCGCTCGATGACTTAACATAGGTGCCGATACCACCATTCCAAAGCAGATCAACCTTGGCTTTTACGATCTGTTTAATCAGATCGTTAGGCGCCATCGTCTGCTTACGGGTGCCGAGCAGCTTTTGTATCTCCGGCGTTAAGGTGATTGATTTCGCACGGCGAGAAAACACCCCCCCACCTTTGGCTATCAACTGAGTATTGTAGTCTGCCCAAGTTGACCGCGGCAAATTGAAGAGACGTTGGCGCTCTTCCCAGCTTTTCGCGGCATCTGGATCGGGGTCAATAAAGATATGCATGTGGTTAAACGCTGCGACTAAGCGAATATGCTTGGAAAGCAGCATGCCATTACCAAACACATCGCCGCCCATATCGCCAATGCCGACACAGGTAAAGTCCGTGGTTTGACAGTTGATATCAATTTCACGGAAGTGGCGTTTTACCGATTCCCAAGCACCTGCGGCCGTAATCCCCATTTTTTTGTGGTCATACCCATTCGAGCCACCGGACGCAAAAGCATCTCCCAGCCAAAAGTTATATTGCGCTGAGACACTGTTCGCTAAATCAGAGAAAGTTGCCGTTCCCTTATCTGCCGCGACGACTAAATAGGCGTCATCGTCGTCATGACGGATCACATGGTCAGGCGGCGTCAAGGTGCCTTCGACAATGTTATCGGTAATATCAAGTAACCCTTGGATAAAGATTCGATAGCATCGCTTACCCTCAGCAATGATCGCATCCCGCTCAGTTAACTGATGTTGACGCTTGCAGACAAAGCCCCCTTTCGCCCCGACTGGCACAATCACGGTGTTTTTGACCTGCTGCGCTTTCACCAAGCCTAAGACTTCGGTACGGAAGTCTTCTTGGCGATCGGACCAACGAAGTCCACCACGCGCGACTTTACCACCGCGTAAGTGCACCCCTTCTACATCGGGGGAGTAAACAAAGATCTCAAACGCGGGAACCGGCTTAGGCATATCCGGAATATCCGATGCTTGCAGTTTTAGCGATAGATAGGGTTTGTCTTGGCCATTGTCCGGATCTTTCTGGAAARAGTTTGTGCGCATGGTCGCGAGCATGATTTCCATGTATCGACGAATAATACGGTCATCATCCAAACTTTCAACATTGTCGAGTGCCTCTTCAATCTCGTGAATAATCGCATCTCGTTCTCGCTTGTTTGGCTTACCCGCAGGGTCAAAGCGTCGATTAAACAACCTGACCAAGAACCCAGCAAGATGCGGGTGCGAAGCTAATGTATCCTCGATATACGCCTGACTGAAAGGAAAGCCAATCTGGCGCATATACCGAGCATAGGCGCGTAGAATCGTGACTTCTCGTCCGGATAACCCCGCGTTTAATACCAAGCGGTTAAAACCGTCATTATCCAAGCGGCCATGCCAAATGTCGGCAAATGCATGTTGGAAGCGATCGCGCGCATTACCAAGATCAAACGCTGCTCCCGCACTGTGCAACATAGAGAAGTCGAGAATCCAATATACATCCCCCTGGCTGGTTTCAACCTCATACGGCGATTCGCCGATCACACGCAGCCCTAGATTTTCTAGCATCGGCATCACATCCGATAAATGGATCGGCTCACACTTTTGGAAAAGCTTTAGGCTAATGGCATTAGATTGATGGCTAACTTCTTGCGGCCTGTAGAGCAACATATCGAGTTTATTGTCATCACTGAGCCCTTCTAGGCGCTCAATATCCGCCACTGCTGACCCTGGTAACATCGCTTCTTTGTAAGAACGCGGAAATGCGCGCAAGTACCGTTTCGCGATCGGTGTACCACGATTTTCACCAAAATTAGCAATCACGGCTTCTTGTAAACGATCATCCCACGATGACGCTGCCTCTGTGAGGTTTTGTTCGATTTTTTTCACATCAATATCGAAGTTATTATTTTCCACTCGGACAATATAATGCGTCCGCGCCAGCGGGCTTTCCGAGAAAAAAGTGGTAAATTCAACCGTCTGATCTGATCCAAAGTATTGCTGTAAAATACGCTGGGTTTGACGACGGAACTCGGTGTTATAGCGCTCTCGGGTGATATACACCATGCACGAGAAAAAACGACCAAACGGATCACGACGCACAAATACACGGAGCATGTCGCGGTCTTGCATTTGTACCACGCCCATTCCCACATTGCGCATTTCGTCTTCTGTCGCTTGGAACAATTCATCACGCGGGTAGTTTTCTAGGATATTAGCCAACGCTTTCCACGCGTGTGATTCGCGATAAAAACCGCTGTTATCAAGGATACGGCGTACTTTATTACGCAGCACCGGAATGCTAGCGGTAGACTGGTTATAAGCAGACGATGCATAGAGCCCAGTAAACCGGTGCTCGCCGATCACATTACCGTTGCTATCAAACTTTTTGATCCCGATATAATCGACATAAGCCGGACGGTGAACCCGAGATTTCGCATTACTTTTGGTAAGCACTAACAGCTCTTTTTTCAGCGCTTCTGCTCGGGCTGACTCAGGCATTTCGGATAAACGCAGAGCCTGGGGGGATTTGTGCTTTTTAGCTAAACCTAGTGCGTCACAGTCACTGCTTGCGCGAAGCTCGTAATCGCCTTCAACCGGAACCAGGTCAAAGCACTTGTAGCCCATAAAGGTAAAGTTATTGTCCGTGATCCAACTTAGGAACTCGACAGCTTCTTGGCGGCGCTCATCATCAATCGGTAATTGGGTGTCTTTTAATGATGCTAATAGCTCAAGCATTTGCGCGCGCATTGGCTTCCAGTCGTTCACCACCATTACGACATCGGTCAAGGTTTCAGAGAGCTCAGATTCAAGTGCTGCCATCTCTGAGTCATCTGACATCTTGTCGATTTCAATATGGAACGTGCTTTGGAATTGGCCGTCCTCACTGCCAATGCCGACCACATCTCCCTGCTCATTCTTGCGCGCTTTGATCGGGCTATTCAGCATCAAGTGCGTTGTGATACCTAAGCGATTAAGGGCCATACGCACAGAATCGACAAGGAAGGGGGCATCTGGAGCGAGGATTTCAACAATCGTATGGGTTGATTGCCATCCATTTCCGCTCAGGCTTGGGTTAAAAACTTTAACAAAGACTTTATCTTGTTCAAACGTGTTGAGATGGTGCCATAAGCTCATTACTGCACCATAAAGATCTGACTCATTGCGTTCCTGCAAATCGTCATCAGATACTTGACCCAATATCCTTTTGGCTAACGCATCGACAAGTGGTTGTTGAGGATCATCGAGTTTATCAGCGATGAGTTGATAAACCTTCTCAAGTAACACTGGTACTATAGGGTCACGCGAGGTCATTCTGGCACTCCGTTGTCCTTTTTAGAACATTATCATTGTGAGTCGTCATCAGAGGTAAACATTGCGTTAACAAACGCACTGTCTAGTGTAAGGCTTGGATAGCAAAAACGTTATAGATAAACGGCTGGATTTACGCGATTTTCGCGAGAATGTGACTGGTGTGGCTATTT
>NZ_MUFH01000198.1:0-4986 GCF_001996115.1 Salinivibrio sp. MA427 | reverse complement strand
CACCGCAACTGCTCATTACGTTTGTTTTCTTTATTTGGCCAGCAGCACAAGCGGTCTGGCAGTCGATGCTACTTGAAGATCCCTTTGGGCTCAGTACCGAGTTCGTCGGTGCTGACAATTTTATCGCACTCATTGGTGACACAAGCTATTACAGTAGCTTTTTCACTACGCTGTTTTTTAGTTTTTCAGTCGCCGCTATTGCTCTTCTCTCGGCATTAGTGCTCGCGGTGATGGCCGATCGTGTGATCAAAGGCGCGACGGGCTATAAAACCTTATTGGTTTGGCCTTATGCGGTTGCTCCCGCTGTCGCTGGGGTGCTCTGGCTATTTATGTTCAACCCCACCGTGGGTGTACTGGCCCATGCGCTTGAAGCCATTGGGCTCGATTGGAATCCCTTTATTCATTCTGGGGATGCCATGACCATGGTCATTATTGCCGCCACCTGGAAGCAGATCAGCTATAACTTTTTGTTCTTTCTTGCAGGATTACAGTCGATCCCACGATCATTGATTGAAGCGGCCGCGATTGACGGGGCTGGACCGGGGAAACGGTTTGTGACCATTATTTTTCCGCTGCTGTCACCCACGTCATTCTTTCTCTTGGTTGTTAACTTGGTATACGCCTTCTTCGAAACGTTCGGCGTTATTCACGCCATGACCCAAGGCGGGCCAGGTCAATCGACAACCACGCTGGTTTATAAAGTTTACGCCGATGGTTTTGTTGGGCTCGATATGGGCTCATCCGCGGCCCAGTCGGTGGTGCTGATGATCTTGGTCGGTGCATTAACCGTGATTCAGTTTAAATATGTTGAAAAGAAGGTGGCCTACTAATGGTTGAACGTCGCCCTTGGCTTACTGTGTTCTCGCATCTGGTGTTGATTCTGGGTGTGGCCTCTGTTGCGTTGCCCGTGTGGCTTGCGCTCACCGCCGCCACTCATGATAGCAGCGCGTTTGTGAGTGGTGTTACCCCATTATGGTTTGGTGACAAAGGCTTATCTGTGTTTACAGAAGTACTCACCGAAGGGACATCGCGTGAGTTAAATATCACCGTAGCAGGCATGTTATGGAATTCATTTTTAATGGCGATGGGCATATCCATCGGCAAACTGGTTATTTCAATTTTGTCGGCCTATGCGGTGGTCTATTTCCGTTTTCCTGGCCGCATGCTGGCATTTTGGATCATTTTTATGACCTTAATGCTTCCCGTTGAAGTACGTATTATGCCGACATTCCAGGTCATTGCCGACCTCAATATGTTGAATTCCATGTCGGGCCTAACGATTCCACTGATCGCCAGCGCCACCGCGACCTTTTTATTCCGGCAGTTCTTTATGACCGTGCCGGGGGAAATGCTGGAAGCCGCCCGCATGGACGGTGCAGGGCCGTTTAAATTTTTTAAAGATATTTTATTACCCTTATCGCGCACCAATATTGCCGCGCTGTTTGTGATCACTTTTATCTATGGGTGGAACCAGTATTTATGGCCCATTCTGATCACCACGGATGACGAGTATTACACCATCGTGATGAGTATTCAGCGCATGTTGTCTGTTGGCGACGGTGAAGTGGAATGGAACCGCGTCATGGCAACCACATTAATGGCAATGCTACCGCCTGTATTGGTGGTTTTGGGCATGCAAAAACTATTTGTTAAAGGCTTAGTGGAGACGGAGAAGTAAATGGCAACGGTAACCCTCGATCAACTTCAAAAAACCTATCCGAATGGGTTCAAAGCTATTCATGGTGTCGACTTGGCCGTACAAGATGGCGAGATGATTGTCTTGGTCGGCCCAAGTGGCTGTGGTAAATCCACATTACTGCGCATGATTGCGGGCCTGGAGGCCATCTCGGATGGCGACTTAATTATCGACAACAAGCGAGTGAATGATCTGGAGCCGGGTGAGCGTGATATCGCGATGGTGTTTCAAAATTATGCGCTTTACCCGCACATGAGTGTGTTTAATAACATGGCTTACGGATTGAGAAACCGCGGCACCCCAAAAGCGGAGATTGAAACATTGGTCAACGAAGTCGCGACCATGTTGGAGCTTGATCACTTGCTAGATAGACGCCCCAATCAACTGTCTGGTGGCCAACGTCAGCGCGTGGCAATGGGCCGTGCAATTGTTCGTCGTCCCAAGGTGTTCTTGTTTGATGAACCCTTATCCAACCTGGATGCTAAGCTACGTGTTCAGATGCGTTTAGAAATAAAAAGCCTGCAACGAAAACTCAAGACGACAGCGGTCTATGTCACCCACGATCAGGTTGAGGCGATGACGCTGGCCGACCGGTTAGTGGTGTTAAATGGCGGCAACGTCGAGCAAATTGGTACACCGCTGGAAGTCTATGATGCGCCTGCCAGCCTCTTTGTTGCCACCTTTATTGGCTCTCCGGCGATGAACATCGTCGACGGACAAATCCACAACCACACCCTATCCATCGGTCATCACGCACTGGCTTATTGCGAGGGCACAACCGCATCATCAGTGTGTGTTGGGCTACGGCCTGAACATTTAAAAATCGTCCCTAACGACCAGGCGCAATTTACGCTATCGGTGACCTTAACGGAGGCGTTAGGGGCCGATTTGTTGGTCTATGGTCACATCGCGGACACGGATAGTCTGATCACCTTGCGCTTAGAAGGCCATAGTAAAGTGATGGAGGGCGATCAGCTACCGTTAGCAATTGATCCGCATAATTTGCATGTCTTTGCGGCTGAAAGCGGTAAACGGCTGACGCTTGATGTGAAAGCGCTTAGCGATGAGCGGGTTGTGGCGATTTAATCTTTAGGAGCATACTTTAGGAGCATAGCGTCATGCCAATTCAGTGTTTGCCTTTGTCATCGATACATCAACACGCCGAACGCTGGCGCGATGTTCAGTGGCTGTTTACCGATGTTGATGACACCTTGACGTGGCAAGGGGCACTTCCGTGGCAAACACTGAAGGCATTAACCGAGTTGCGTGACGCGGGGATCCGTGTAGTACCCGTGACAGGGGCCTGTGCAGGTTGGTGTGATCACATCATTAACGCTTGGCCTGTCGATGCGGTCATCGGTGAAAATGGTGGCGTGGTGATGTGGCATGAAAATGGCCGACGACAGACAAAAATCAGCTACACCGCCAAGCAAGCACAACCCGGGCTGCGCGATTGGATTGATCACTTACTCGAGCAGTATCCAAATCGTACCCTCAGCGCCGATCAAGCCTACCGCCACTGTGAAGTGGCCATTGATATTGGTCAGCATACCCAACGTGCGCCACAATCCGAAGTCGATGCATTGCTTGAGGCACTCCACGCATATGGTGCCAAAGCAACGGCTAGCTCTATTCATATTAACGCATGGTTGGGTACCCATAATAAACAACAAGCGACGCTGGATTGGCTTTTACGTTACGGTGTCACAGAAAAAGTCGCCCCTCAACAGGTTGCCTTTATTGGTGACTCACGCAACGATAACGACATGTTTGCCTACTTTCCGCTCAGTGTTGGGGTCGCAAATATTGCCCCTCACCTTGCTGCACTCGATACCCCACCCACCTGGATCACAGAGGCACCAGGCGGGCTGGGCTTCGCTGAATTTGCATCCTGCTGGTTATCATTAGTGCGCTAAGCCGATTTTTTTACTTTCGTCACTGAGGGCAACGCCTAACTGAGGGCAGCTTCACAGCTTTTCTGCTACAGGGCTTTTTATATCAATGTGTTATTTAACTTTGTCGGTAGGTCGTTCTACAATGTGGGCGTTTTATCATGATAATGATGCCCAAACCTCACTGTTTGCGCACCTCGCATGGTTAGTGCGTATAATTATTAAGCGCAAACACGATAACGATTAGGAAAATGCTATGAAACGCTATGCCCTTGCACTGGTCGCAGCCTTGTTGCCGATGATGTCACACGCGGCACCGGTAGAAAACGCAGACTGTTATTCAGCCAAATATCATGACTACGTTGATGCATCAATTAACTGGTATCAAGCATTAGTGGAGATGACCGTTGAAAAAGACGCCTCTTTGGATGAGGTAGCCGACTGGTTTTTACGCGGCCGCACCAACCACTTTAATCTGAACGCACAAGCTTTTGACTATTATTTAAATAATGACAGCGCCAAGCTCAATCTCGATGCGCCGGTTGAATCATGGCTAATGCTCTCGCAAGAAGATGTTAAAACCCTGTCGCAAAGCTCACTGCCGCCGTCGTCACTGGCGAAAGACGTGTTTGCTTTTCGTCAAGGAGAGTCAATGGAAGGTAACTATGCGTTACGTAGTGCCCTCGCCGACCTTCTCAGCCACCCTAAAGAAATCGACAAACCATTGAACCAATATAACGATCAGATGGTAAGCATTAACGATCGTCAATGTCAGTAAGTCTGCATCAATCAACAATGAGCCGGCAGTTGTCGGCTCTGACCGTCATCATATTCGTTGCTTATGCGGCTTTTGCTGTCATCAAACGATAAAAAAGCCTGATTGCCGCGCATTTTTTTGCTATGTTGTGGCCATTTTTCAGCAAGTGATCGTGTGCATAGCCTTTGTTTGATCAGGGTTTTCACCGTTTGAACAGCTAAGCAGATAAAAGAAGAACGTCATGGCCATACATAATAAAGCCGCGGACGCGACGCCCGAAACCTTACACCGGATTTTCACTGTCCCCGAAGCGCCAGACTCAACGCTCAGTCAAATTGAGCAAGAAATCTCGCAGAATCTTAATCGATTTTTACAAAATCACATTACGGCTACCGAGCGTTCGCTGGCAGATATCGAAAGTGATTTTAGTAATCCCGCAATTCCTGAAGATCCTGCTTTCGTGTCGGATCACACGCAGTTTTTACTCGATAAATTGGTGGCCCAGTCCGTTCACACCGCCTCGCCGCGATTTATTGGCCACATGACCTCTGCCCTGCCGTATTTTTTAATGCCGTTATCAAAAATTATGATTGGCCTTAACCAGAATACGGTCAAGATCGAAACTTCGAAAGCGTTTACTC
>NZ_MUFH01000197.1:0-5040 GCF_001996115.1 Salinivibrio sp. MA427 | reverse complement strand
GCATTAACCTGACCGATGATCCCACCCATGTGCAGGGTAAAGTGAACGGCCAAACGTTGTTCGTGATCGCTGAGTTCTGCCGCCGCAAGTAATTGGCAGCATACCGTCGCCCTTTATTTAAACACGGTCTTTTCTTTTGTTAGCGTATAACGACCAGTTATTGATGCTGTTGGCGGTATTTGAACGTGCCGCCTTATTACTCATGGCCTTATTTTGGCTCACTCGCACCCATCTGATCCAAACCATCGTACAGAAGACCCAGCGCCATCCAATGGAAACAGCGCTCATTGCCGCTTTATTTGTATTGTTTGCCTTGTTCAGTACCTACACGGGAGTGAATGTCGATGGGTCGCTGGTAAATGTACGCATCATCGCCATTATCGCCGGCGGTATTTTGTTTGGTCCTTGGGTTGGCGTGACTGCCGGCGTCGTCTCGGGCGTTCACCGCTATCTTATCGATATTGATGGGCCAACCTCACAAGCCTGTTTGATCGCCAGTATTATTGCTGGGTGCCTGTCGGCACTGATTCATTATCGCGCAGATAAACAGCATTATGCACGCTACGGCATTTTGGCGGGTATGCTCTGCGAATCGCTGACGATGCTGCTTATCCTTTTGCTTGCCCGCGATCAAACGCTCGCCCAACACATTGTTGCTACCATTAGCTTCCCGATGATTGCGGGTACCGTCTGTATTGGCCTGATCATCCAACTGGTGCAGTACATCGATGATGAAAAAGAACATTTAGCCGCCCAGCAGGCTAAGCAAGCGTTAGATATTGCCAACCGCACTCTACCGTATTTTCGACGCGGAGAGGCGCGAGGTTTGACCAAAGCGTGCAGTATTATTCGTAAAGACACCGGTGCCGATGCCGTGGCTATTACCGATACCGCCGATGTTTTGGCGTATGTTGGCATTGGTGAGGAGCAATACATTGATGCCCATCACCAAATTAGCCGCCTTACTCAGCAAGCGGTAAGAACCGGTGAACAAATTATCAGCAATGATCTCAATGTGCATGATTTTCGCTCTTTGTTGATCATTCCACTATGGGAAAATGGCGTGGTCACGGGAACCTTAAAGGTTTTTTATCGCCAGCCCCATCGTATTCGTCGCCCCATGCAGGAAATGGCGATTGGTTTATCACAATTGATTTCGACCCAAATGGAAGTTGCGCGGATACAAAACCTCAAAGAAATGGCGAGTAAGGCCGAATTTTCTGCCTTACAAAGTAAAATTAACCCTCATTTTTTGTTTAACGCCCTCAATGCGATCTCCAGCTTGATCCGCCTGCGTCCGGATGACGCCCGTGGCTTGATTGCCAATTTGGCCGACTTTATGCGTTACAATTTAGAGCGCACGCAGGATCTGATCCCCATTAGTGATGCCATTAAGCAAGTCAAAGACTATGTCGCTATTGAGCAAGCACGTTTTGGTGACAAACTTACGATCCGCTTTGATATTGAAACGACCGACACCAATATTGCGCCCTTGCTGATACAGCCACTGGTTGAAAATGCGATTCGCCATGGTTTTCAACCTTCTCGTCGTCCTTGTGATGTCATCATTGCGGTGCGCGAAATTGCGCAAGGAACGGAGATTAGCATCACAGATACCGGGGTCGGCATCGATCCTAATATTGTCGAGCAACTTTATCATGGCACCATCGACAGTCATCATATTGGCTTGATGAATGTGCACCAGCGTTTAATCATGCTCTATGGACAAGGCTTAACTGTTGAGCCACGCAATCCCGGCACACGTGTATCATTTGTGATTAACCATAAGGAGCCTTCATGCTTCGCGCTGTCATTGTCGAAGACGAATACTTAGCGCAAGAAGAGCTACGTTACTTAGTTGAAAAGCATAGTGATCTCGAGATCATCGAAAGCTTTGATGATGGGCTTGCAGCGCTAAAATACCTGCAGACCCATTCAGTGGACGTGTTGTTTTTAGATATCAATATCCCCTCGATTGATGGCATGTTACTCGCACGGAGTTTACATGCCGATGCGCGCCCGCCCTTTGTGATTTTTACGACCGCTTACAAAGAGCATGCCGCAGATGCTTTTGAGCTTGAAGCGTTCGACTACCTGCTTAAGCCGCTTAACGAAACACGGGTGAAAGGCGTACTCAATAAGCTTGCTCTCGCGGCTGCACCTACCGATACCCTGACAGAGCAACGCCATACCTTGCATTTGATGCGTGATAATCGGATCCGCATTACCGATACCGCCGACATTCTTTATGCCGCTGCCAACGAAAAGACCACCTTGGTGTACACACCCGACGGTGAGTTCTATGTCCCTTACACTATCAGTGAATTGATGACGCAATTGCCGGCTAATTTTTTTCGTTGCCATCGCTCTTATTGCATCAACTTAGATAAAATCACCGAAATTGAACCAGGCTTAAACAGCACCTATCACGTTTTCCTCCCCGGCATTTCTGATCCTGTCTTGGTCAGTCGCGGTAATCTGAAAGCGTTTCGCGAACGGATGCAATTGTAATTCATGCCCTCTCGCTGCAGTTCATGCCCGCTAACTGCAGCTCATTTTATCTTTTTCACCTACTCTTGATGTGGGGATTCAGGGTCGTATCTTGGGGGTGTTCTCAATAGATAAAATCCTGGAGCGTTACCATGAACGCACGTTTATCCCCCGGCATCAAAACCCTTATCGGCACCGTATTGGCCCAGTTTGCACTTGGCTCTGTGTATACGTGGAGCCTGTTTAATGCCCCCCTTGCAGCCCAGCTTGACGAGCCAGTCAGCCAAGTGGCCTTCACCTTTGGCATTATGACACTGGCATTGGCCCTGGCTTCTTCCGTCTCGGGCCATCTACAAGCACGATTCGGTGTCCGCCGCGTGACAATTGGCGCAGGCATACTGCTTGGCGCCAGTCTCGCGCTAACCTCGGTGGTCAGCCAACTATGGCTACTTTACCTTACCGCCGGCCTTCTGATTGGTTTAGCAGATGGTACTGGCTACCTCATGACGCTTTCCAATTGCGTACGCTTTTTTCCCAAAAACAAAGGGCTTGCCTCAGCCTGTGCCATTGGCGCTTATGGGTTAGGCAGCTTAGGTTTTAAATACATCAATCTATACTTTTTAGCCGCAGGCGGCGCAGCACTAAGTTTTCAAATGTGGGCGGTTCTGGCCTGTGTGATGGTCGTAATTGGCGGCGCACTGATGCACGATGCGCCACAGCAAAAAGCCACCACAAACGCATCTGAGGCCGATGCGCCTGCTGATTACACCCTTTCTCAATGTTTTAAAACCCCGCAATTTTGGTTACTTGCCACGGTATTTGTCACGATTTGTATGAGTGGGCTTTATGTCATTGGCGTCGCTAAAGATGTGGGTGAACTTTATGTCCACCTTGATGCTGCCACCGCTGCGGAAGCGGTTGCCATTATCGCACTGGCAAATCTAGGCGGCCGTCTGGTACTGGGGGTGTTGTCTGATCGCATGGCGCGCAGCAAAGTGGTTGGCTTGGCACTCCTCGTCTGCGCGGCAGGCGTGGGTATGCTCCGCTTTATGCCACTGGACCAATACAGCTTCTATTTGTCGGTTGCTTGTGTCGCGTTCAGTTTTGGCGGAGCAATTACCGTATTCCCCACCTTGATGAGCGACTATTTTGGCATGAACCACCTCAGCCAAAACTATGGTTTTATGTACCTGGGCTTTGGTGTCGGTAGCTTTATGGGCTCTGTCATTGCGGCGCTATTTGGCGGTTTTGTTGCCGCGTTTAGTGTGATGCTGGTAATGATCACTATATCCTTGTGTATTGCATTCACTATTCACTCGCCCAAGCACAATCAAGAGAGGATTAAGCATCACTGGCAGTTGGAGTCATCGACCAGCTAAGCATTGTTATACACTTTCCCCTCGTCTTAGCAATAATACGAGGGGCTCTTGTTTGTAATCGACACACCAAAAATAAAATGTGACAGCGTCACATAAGGTGGTCCAGTTTACACTGTAAACCCCGTGATATCGGCGCTTGTTGATAAGTCTATCCCTAAATACTGAATAACATCTCAATACATTAACAACACTATTGATTGTTGTGGTGTACTCGCCTAATTTAAAGCCTCGGCGTCGGGCCTTCCTCTTTTCTTGCTAGGTATTAAATGACACGGACGCGATTTGTTACGCTTCACAGCAAAGCAGCACTTATTTTTATCCTAGGGTTACTTGCCATTATTTTCAGTAGCCTTTTATTGACTCGCTATTTTTTCCTCTTCGGTATTGACCACCTAGAAGACATAGAAATCACGCGCGCAAATCAGCAAGCCAAAGCGGTGATTCAGCGTGTCATCGATAATCAAGTTGAATATGCAATTGATTGGGCCTATTGGGATGATACTTACGCGCTACTTACAACAGGTAATAATCGCTATGCGCAGAGGAATCTAAGCGACGAGACATTACTCGCACTCAGTTTAGATATGATGGGATTTGCCGACTTAAGTGGTGAGGTAGTCGAAGCAAAAGTACTGGAAGATGCGGGCAACAAGTCGATGATTGATGCAATATATCGCTCCCCTGCCGTCACAGCCCATATTCATCAACCCATTCCGGATAAAGAGCTGACTCCTTTCGCTGGTTTACTCCAGCTTAGAGGCCGCATATGGGTGATCAGTGTCAACCCAGTCCGAGACAGTGCGGGCACTGCACCGGTCGTCGGCTGGATGGTTTGGGGGCAAGCACTGACGGGTCGCTTTCCCTCCGACTACGATAACATATTAGCGGGCAACAACCGTCTCGTTAACAAGGGGGATACAACAGGAGAAGGGAGCGTTGAACGCATTGTTCGTACTGACAATAAGATAACCCGCTATACCCCCTTATATGATTTGAGCAACCGCCCAATTGCGGCCTTAGAAACCACCGAATCTCGCCATTACTATCAAAAGGGAAAGCAAGTATTTCAATATCTTATCTTAGCTTTACTGGCGATGACCTCATTTACTATCAAAAGGGAAAGCAAGTATTTCAATATCTTATCTTAGCTTTACTGGCGATGACCTCATTT
>NZ_MUFH01000196.1:0-5040 GCF_001996115.1 Salinivibrio sp. MA427 | reverse complement strand
TCTCGTTGCCCCGTCGACAGGAAGCGCAGTATAGAGATCTCAGTTTTTACCGCAACCCCTAAATATAAAAAAAAAGCGCCTTGCTGCTCGTTTGTTCACAAAACAAACAAAAACAGACAAAAGGCCCCTTTTTCCGGTCGTTGAGAGCTTTTCTAGTCGTGGAGAGCGAGAGATGGCTGGTGCTCACGCTCCCTCAATACAAAAAAACAATTAGTGCAAGTGCGATTGTTGCCTTTCCTCCGCACGCTCTTTCGCTCGACAATAACGCACAGCGCCCCACGCCATGAGCAAAAGCACAAAAGGAATTGCGCCAGCGGTCCATTGCGCCCATGTGTAATAGGCAAGTGTTTCAATAATAATGATGTGGCCAAGGATCAGTAACGCTGCACAAATTATTGCGACCACCATCATGCTCATCTCTTGTTTCATCTTTTCCTCCCAAGCTGGTATTGCACATCCAGTTTAAAGGGAAAAGTGCCGTCGCGGCCTAGTACAAAGTGATCACTATTTAACTGGTACAGGTGACGCGGCGAGTAACGATGAGAGAGCCGTCGCAATCTGATTTAACCCATCACACTCGGCATCATTGTGCTCGAGCTCTCTTGTTACTTTTCCATCAATCGAGAGATTGAGACGAAAGCAATGATTAAACCGTCCATCTGTCGCAAACAATGCACCCGGGGCGATGGTCACACCAAACGGCCTTAACGCCTGAAACAGATCACGCGTATCGATGTTTTTATCCAATGTAACCCACAAAAAATAACCGCCTTTGGGTTCGCTAACCGAGGCACTGGCCGGTAAGATCGCTTTGAGTTGGGTGAGGACCTGGTTTTGACGAGTAGACAGCATTTCACGTAATCGGCGTAAGTGCGCGTCATAGCCGCCTTGTTTTAAGTAATCAGCAATCGCCAGTTGATTGGGCGCCCCTACGGCTAAGCTCGAAACGGACTGACGCTTCTCTATTTGCATCGCATAGCACCCTGCCGCGACCCAGCCCACTCGAAAACCAGGTGCAAGCTGTTTGGAGAAAGAGCCGCAATGTAAGACGCCGCCTTGCGCGTCATAGGCTTTTAAAGGCATGGGCCGTGAAGGGGTGAAATAGAGCTCACCATATACATCATCTTCGATAAGTGGGACTTGATGAGACGCAAGTAGGCTAACCACACGGGGCCGGTCATCATCTGGAATCGATGCCCCGGTAGGATTATGAAAGTTACTCATTAACCAGCATGCCGATACTTGGTGTGAGATTAAGGCGTGCTCAAGCGCATTTATATCAATACCAGAACTTGGATCAACCGATACAGCAACGGGTTCAAGTTGTAGCCTTTCAAGCGTTTGCAGTACCCCATAAAAAGCGGGTGCTTCGATAATGACTTTATCACCAGGTTGAGTGAGTGCGGCTAATGACAAACTTAATGCTTCTATTGCACCGTTGGTGATAATGATTTCGTCAATGCCAACTTTAATGCCTTGACGCAGATAGCGTTGGGCAATCAACCGACGCAGCCCAGTGTCACCGGGTGGTAAAATAGTAAAGTGGTCTGGATGTGAAGACTGACGAAGCACTCGCGCCATTGCCCGTCCCAAGGCTTGCATGGGGAACAGTTGAGGATCGGGAAATGCCGAACCAAATGGATAGCGCGTTCCTTGGTGACTAGCACTGATCACATCAAAGACATCCTGATGCGTGGAGAGCCATTGAGAATCAGCTTGCGGCCTCGCCAATACATGCTCTGCCAACTGGTTATAATGAGGGCGAACAAAAAAACCGGACCGAGGTCTCGCTTCAACCCAGCCATCAGCTTCCAACTGTTCATAAGCACGCATCACTGTCATTGGACTCACGCGCTGGAGACGGCTCATTTCTCTTACCGATGGGATCCGCTCGCCGACTTGCCAAACGCGCTGCTGGATTTGTGCTTCGATCCAACGAGCAATGTCTTGATAACGCACTTGCACCTTACTACTCCCTCTTTTTGCTTATCGAGGGATCATACCTTGGGCCGTCAGGATTAGCGGGATAGAATGTGGCGGATTGTGACTTGCACATCGCTTATGCGGGCGCATAACGAAAAAAGCCCCAGTCTTTAGACTGGGGCTTTTTTGGGATTTGGTGCCGAGAGAGGGACTTGAACCCTCACACCCGTTAAGGCGGCGGATTTTGAATCCGCTGCGTCTACCAATTCCGCCATCTCGGCAAGTGCGGCCAATTATACGTACCGCCCTTTCGAGTGCAAGCACAAAAAGCAAAAAAGTGTTTGTTCGCATTATTTTTAACCAACTCAGGACACTAAGATACACTTATGCAGAAAAAATCCCCATAGTTGGTCAAAAAACAACAGCCTAGTCTTACTCGCCAAGACAGTGTCTGTGCTAGGCTAGCATCGAATTGAATACTGGGATGTAAACACCAATGCAAACGTCTTCTATCGCTTGTCYAACCGCAGGTTTTTTTCGCCGCTTAGCGGCCTGGGTCTATGATATTCTCGTGGTTGCCGCACTTCTTATGCTTGCGGGGGGCGGCATGATGGCATTGCTCGCGATCGCACAAGCGCTCGGCATGTCTATCGCGCCCTACCAAGATATCAGTGACTTTCTCACCCATCACCCCATTGTTAACCCATTATATACAGCGTATTTAGCCTGTGTCATCGGTGGGTTCTATGGCTATTTTTGGTGTAAGGCAGGACAAACACTCGGGATGCGAGCATGGCGCCTGCGCCTGCAAAATACCGATGGCAGTAATATTCGCCCCACTCAGGCACTGATCCGCATGGCAACGGCCTGCTTTGGCCTTGGCAACCTCATTGTTATCTTCGATATCAATAATCGCGCTTTCCAAGACCATTTTTCTGAGTGCGATATGATTGTGCTGCCAAAACCCATCAAAAAGAAATAACGCCCTCATCAATAGGGCGCAAGTGCGCCCTTTCCTATGCGGACTTCGGTTTAAGCCAACCGCTAATTTGATTTAAAACAAGAAAAGCCTAATTATCTCACGTTGGAACCCTTGGTGTTTTATCCTGTTTTATTCATCATTAACGCCCACCACTTATGACTAATTAAGCAATCTGCTCACATAAACGCTATCGAGCAAAGGGATAATATCTGCCTTATGCTGCAAGTAGATACATTTTAATCAATAAAAACCCACCTTTCCCTTGACGAAAAAAAGGATAAGTACGCGTAAAAACCAACATAACATTCACTTTAAAATTTTAGCTCATCTTTTTTAATAAAAAGCCACATTTCCTTTTGTGAGATATCACCAAGAAGTCAGAAGCCTCTCGCTTTTACAATAAAGACAAAGCAAATGTTTATTGCTCAAAATAATAATGACGTGAAACTTAACGCTTTACCTCAACACGTGTAGTACGCCCCTGTACTGAGAAGAGGTATGAGGAGAAACCATGAGTAACCAGAGTGTTCCTGAGAAAAAAGGTTGGTTTGCCAATCTGAAGTTCCCATCCGCTTATACGATACTGTTTATTCTTATTGCCGTCGTTGCCGCCCTAAGTTGGGTCGTACCCGCAGGGCAATACGACCGCACCATGAACGAAGAGCTTGGTCAAGAAGTCCCTGTATCAGGCACTTATCAGCAAGTTGAGAGTAATCCGCAAGGCATCGTGGATGTCCTTTTAGCCCCCATTGATGGCTTTTATAATCACCAAACTTATGAAGCGGCGGCCATTGATGTCTCCCTGTTTATTCTTATTATTGGCGGCTTTTTAGGGCTGGTGACGAAAACGGGCGCTATTGATGCTGGTATTGAGCGGGTCACCAAACGCTTGGAAGGGCGCGAAGAGTGGATGATCCCTATCTTGATGGGCCTATTTGCCGCAGGGGGCACCATCTACGGGATGGCTGAAGAATCACTCCCCTTCTATACCTTGCTTGTGCCTGTGATGATGGCCGCACGTTTTGATCCTGTCGTTGCCGCTGCCACCGTGCTACTTGGCGCAGGTATTGGCACATTAGGCTCAACCATTAACCCGTTTGCGACTGTGATTGCYGCCAATGCCGCAGGCATTCCTTTTACCGACGGTATTCTGCTGCGCCTCGCCATTTTGGCCATTGGTTGGCTCATTTGTGTCGCTTATGTCATGCGCTATGCTCGAAAAGTACGCGCTGACCAAAGCCAATCCATTGTTTATGACCAGTATGAAAGTAATAAAAAGCATTTCCTTGGCGAGCACGATGATAATCAAAGCCTAGACTTCACCGCCACACGTAAGGTCATCCTTACCGTTTTTGCCGGTGCATTCGCGGTCATGATTTATGGCGTCTCCTCGCTCGGATGGTGGATGGCCGAGATCTCAGCCGTGTTCTTAGGGGCCGCCATTATCATTGGTCTTATTGCGCGCATGAGTGAAGAGGAAATCACCACCAGCTTTATAGATGGGGCGAGAGACCTACTTGGTGTAGCGCTGATCATCGGTATTGCGCGCGGTATTGTGGTGATCATGGACAAAGGCATGATCACCGACACCATACTGAATAGCGCGGAAAGCCTAGTATCGGGCTTGTCGTCATTTGTGTTTATCAATGTGATGTATTGGCTTGAAGTACTTCTGTCTTTCTTGGTGCCCTCATCATCAGGACTGGCTGTTCTAACCATGCCAATCATGGCGCCCCTCGCTGATTTCGCCAACGTCGGTCGCGAATTAGTCGTCACCGCTTACCAGTCAGCCTCTGGCTTGGTCAACCTAGTGACTCCGACGTCTGGCGTGGTCATGGGCGGCTTAGCCATTGCGCGTGTACCCTATGCGAAATGGATAAAATGGGTTGCTCCCCTGCTTGGCATTTTAACTATCATGATTATGGTTATGCTCAGCGTCGGTGTCATGCTGTAAACACTATCACCGCAACACAGTGACTCCGACGTCTGGCGTGGTCATGGGCGGCTTAGCCATTGCGCGTGTACCCTATGCGAAATGGATAAAATGGGTTGCTCCCCTGCTTGGCATTTTAACTATCATGATTATGGTTATGCTCAGCGTCGGTGTCATGCTGTAAACACTATCACCGCAACAC
>NZ_MUFH01000195.1:0-5062 GCF_001996115.1 Salinivibrio sp. MA427 | reverse complement strand
GCTGTATAGCACACATCAACAGTTGATAACGGAGCTAGAAAAACTCGCGCACAATGATGAGGCCATTGAGCAGCTTCAAGCCGAAGTCGACAAGCAATTCGCAGACTGTTTAGACACAGCAGAAAAGCTCAGTAAAAGCCGTCGTCGTTATGCCAAAGAGCTCAATAAACTCATTACCCAAAGCATGCATCAGCTCAGCATGGAACACGGCAGTTTTGAAATCCAAGTCGAAAATAAAGCACAGACCCACCTAAGTCCTCTAGGCGGCGATGCGGTCGCATTTTTGGTCTCGACCAATCCCGGCCAGCCTTTACAACCACTCGCAAAGGTCGCATCAGGTGGTGAGTTATCGCGGATCTCCCTCGCTATTCAAGTGATTACAGCACAAAAAGTGGAAACACCTAGCCTTATCTTTGACGAGGTTGATGTCGGTATTAGCGGGCCAACCGCCGCCATTGTGGGTCAATTATTACGTCAGCTTGGCGAATCGACCCAAGTTATGTGTGTCACCCATTTGCCACAAGTTGCCGGCTGTGGTCATCAACAAATGTTTGTCGCCAAAGAGACTGACCAAGGCACGACGACCACTCGCATGTACCCACTCGATTACCAGGCCCGTATTAATGAGCTGGCCCGTTTGCTTGGTGGCAGTGAAATTACCGAGCGTACTTTAGCAAATGCCGAAGATCTGCTCATTGCCGCTTAAAAAAACACGGCATTGATCACATGCTTGCTCGAGGGAAGTGTGCAACGTTCACTTTCCTCGGTTATTTCTTTTCCCATTGCGAACTTTTTCACGTTATGCCCCTCCAAACGCTAGTCGTTGGCAGGTTTTTTACATATATTCTCTGCTTGTTTATACTCGACGCGCTATGCACCGCAGGCACCGCTTGCAAAACGTACTGAGTGACGTGATTTGCCCTCAACGAGACAGTGAAGATATTAACTATGGGTTGGAAAAAAGCCGCCGTTGCCTCTCTAATGGCGATTGCCATTATGGGTTGCTCTTATGCCGAAAAACTGGTTTATCGTGTAGATATCAATCAAGGCAACTATATTGAAGAAAAGGCCGTAGACTCATTGAAGTTTGGCATGACGAAAGAGCAGGTCAAATTCCTTCTCGGCCCACCGATGTTGGTTGAGTCTGGCTACCCAAACACTTGGTACTTCGTACAGTGGCAACAGCCGGGCCACCAAGATCCAACGCAAAAAGATTTAGTGCTCTCGTTTGATGATAATAATCAATTAGTCAGCATGAGTGGTGACTATGAGCCGGGCGACCAGTTTTTTGAGGCTGTGCAATAAGCAGTGACAGCCATTGGCTCGTTAAAAGGCGCCGGATATCGGCGCCTTTACTGTGATTATTTATCGCTTGAGCAAGGCCAAGCATCGGTGTTCGACGGTTAGCGCTTACGCTTGGTATCAACCCGTCCACCTGTCACAGGATCGGCCTTGCCCTCTTGCTTCGCTCGTTCAGCTCGACGGCGGCGAATTTCCTTCGGATCAGCTTGGAGTGGCCGATAGATCTCAATCCGATCACCCTCTCTTACTTGCGCGTCAAGCTTCACCGGTCGGCTAAAAATACCCACTTTGTTGGTGGACAAATCAATGTCAGGGTACGCGCTCAAGATACCCGACTGGCGGATAATCTCTTCAACACTTGTATCAGCCTTAACGACACAATTAAAGATGCGTTGCTCATTCGGTAACGGATACACCACTTCCACATGCACCAGAGTCTCTTCACTCATAAATCGCTTTCGCTCGCTCTGTAAACGCTTTTACCATACTGCTGGTTAACTCACTAAAAATGCGCCCAAACGCTGCTTCCACCAGACGGTTAGTGAATTCAAACTCAAGGTTTAACTCTATCTTACACGCATCACTCGACAACGGCGTAAATTGCCACCCCCCACTTAAACGCTTAAACGGACCGTCAACTAAGGTCATATCAATACGCGCATTGTCGGTTAAGTAATTTTTTGTTGTAAACGTCTTCTTTATGCCCGCTTTGGCCACGTCCAGTGAAGCGACCATGGTTGAGTCTGTGTGCTCTATCAATCGAGTACTCACACATCCGGGCAAAAACTCGGGGTACGCTTCAACATCGTTCACCAAGGCAAACATTTGCTCAGCACTGAACGGCACTAAAGCCGAGCGGATGATTTGCGGCATAGGGACTCCTTAAAGTTAACCGCGAGATAATACCACTGAGGTCGCCTTTCACCAATGTTAGCGGCTAGCATATCTAAGAAAGTCATGCGGTTTGTCTAACAGCATGCGATAATCCTTTCATTCTTCGACACATCGCCTTTATAATGCGCGGACTATGGCTAAGAAAAACGCAAAGAACAAAGCAAATAGCAACACCATTGCGCTGAATAAAAAAGCACGCTTTGAGTACTTTATTGAAGATGACTTCGAAGCGGGGCTAGAGCTGCAAGGTTGGGAAGTGAAAGCACTTCGATCGGGCAAAGCCAATATCAGCGAAAGCTATGTGTTGCTCAAAGACGGGGAAGCCTTTTTGTTCGGGGCAACGATCACCCCGCTGAATGTCGCCTCCACGCATGTGGTCGCTGATCCACAGCGCACCCGTAAGCTCTTGCTCAAACGGCGGGAGCTTGATACCTTACTGGGTAAGGTTAATCGAGACGGTTTCACCGTGGTGGCATTGTCTTTATACTGGAAAAAATCATTTGCTAAGCTCAAAATAGGCTTAGCGAAAGGTAAAAAATTACACGATAAACGTGATACCGCGAAAGACAGAGACTGGCAGCGTCAAAAATCCAGGATCATGAAACACTCAGCGCGGTAATCGTTGACGCGGCAGATCAATGTGTTAGACTCTGCCGCAACACTCTGGGGCTGATTCAGGATTCGACAGGATTGAGAAGGCCCGTGGAGCATGCCGAGGGGCGGTTGGCCTCGTAAAAAGCCGCAAAAAAATAGTCGCAAACGACGAAAACTACGCACTAGCAGCTTAATAACCTGCTGAGTGCCTATCCTCTCTAGCCTTCGCCTGTAGGACGGGGAATCAGGATAGTCAAAACCAAACAGGATCGCGTGGAGGCTTTGACCCAAGAGCTGAAGCGTTAAACATAAGTTGGGTATGTCTTTGTGTGGCGTGTTTGTCCGCAGCACTCTGACGAGACTAAAGACAAACTAAGCATGTAGCGCCATCGGTTAGACTGATTCTGGACGCGGGTTCAACTCCCGCCAGCTCCACCAATTTTATATTCAAAGACGTCCACGGACGTCTTTTTTATTGCCTTAAGTAACGTAAAATCAATAACTTACCGTTCATTAAGGTCCATAGAGGTCCACCAACCGCTTTGATTTTTAGGTACACCGAGGTGTACACTGATGAAAATGGAGGCTGAGAGGTGTACCCATTATGGCTAAAATCATAGCTAAGCTTACGGATAAGAAGATAAAAGCAGCAACGCCAGAAGGTAAAGAGTACCTACTCTATGATGGCGACGGACTCAGACTAAGAGTTAAACCAACCGGCTCTAAGCTTTGGCTTTTTAATTACCTGCGTCCATTCACCAAAAAGCGCACCAACCTCAGCCTCGGTGCCTATCCCACTGTTACCCTGTCTCAAGCGCGTAAAGCGACCATGGATGCAAGAGCCCTCCTCGCTCAAAACATCGATCCTAAGGAACACCGTGAAGAGCAACAAAGGCAAGAGATTGCGCTCACCGAACATACGGTAGAGAAAGTCGCCTACCAGTGGTTCGAGCTGAAAAAAGAGCAAGTGACTGAGGGATACGCGACCGACATATGGCGCTCTCTGGAACGTCACATTTTTCCAAAGCTTGGCGCTACTCCCCTTTCCAAAATCACTGCCCCTATGGTGATAGATGCCTTAAAGCCCATTGAAGCATCGGGCAGCCTAGAGACATTAAAGCGCTTGGTCCAACGACTAAACGAAATGATGAACTACGCGGTTAACTGTGGCCTTATCCACGCTAATCCACTATCGGGCATTGGTGTCGCATTTAAAAAGCCCAAAAAGAACCATATGGCAGCGTTAACTCCCGATGAACTACCAGAGTTAATGCAAAAGCTTGCTTACGCGAATATCAAACGAGTTACCCGGTGCCTAATCGAATGGCAGCTACACACCATGACGCGGCCAGCAGAAGCGGCAGCTGCACGATGGGATGAAATAGACTGGGATAACGAACTATGGATTATCCCGGCGGAGAGAACCAAAAAAAGAAGAGAGCACCGGATCCCACTCACAGAGCAGATGCTGGCGATATTAGAAGTGATCAAGCCGATAAGTGGCCATCGTGATTTTATTTTTCCTTCAGATCGTGATCCGCAAAAGCCTTGTAATAGCCAAACGGCAAATATGGCTCTGAAACGTATGGGGTTTGCGGGAAGATTAGTTAGCCACGGTCTGCGGTCTCTCGCAAGTACTACACTCAATGAACAAGGTTTTGACCGTGACTTGATCGAAGCGTCACTGGCACACGTTGATGATAACCAAGTGCGTAGCGCCTATAACCGAACTGACTACCTTGAACGCCGCCGCCCTATGATGAGCTGGTGGAGCGGGCATATAGAAGAGGCCGCCAAAGGCAGCCTTTCTGTGACAGGAACAAAGCAGTTGAAAGTAATTAGCTAAATGTATGAATTTCTTACTAACTCAAACTATAGGTGCCCTTCTGTACAGAACCAATCACTATTCGCAAGAGCTTGACATGAAACAACTTGCCAATGATTAATGAATAGAGGTGAGTCTATATAAGATGAGAGAAATGCTTTAAATTCCTCTGCTGTACTATCGTTCATAATTGTACTTCGTATTGTCACTATAAAAGTAACAAGATTGGCAGCTTGAATACTGTACCGTTTGGATAAATCAAAGTCTATAAAGTGCTGTTCAGCTCTAAGCTTATCATTCTCTTCCCATTCTTCAGGGGGAGATACATAAAAATCCAGCGCACACGGCGCCCCTGGCAATACTTTTGCGAAAACCCACTGCTCCTGAAAAAAACACTCTTTGTCTAAATAAGGGTGGATTATCTGTTCATGATAAGCAGTCGCATAG
>NZ_MUFH01000194.1:0-5062 GCF_001996115.1 Salinivibrio sp. MA427 | reverse complement strand
GCTTATCCCGAGGTCGAGGAGTTCGTTTACACCACGGATAAAGAAACCGCATTTTCTGATGCTGATTTTTTCTTTATTCAGATCCGCACGGGTGGATTACCGATGCGTGAGCGTGATGAGCAGGTTCCACTTTCTTATGGTTGTGTCGGTCAAGAAACCTGTGGCGCGGGTGGAATGGCTTATGGGCTGCGTTCTATCGGTGACATGATTTCCTTGGTCAATGAAATCCGCGCGTTTGCTCCTGACGCGTGGATTCTAAACTATACCAACCCTGCTGCCATTGTAGCTGAAGCGCTACAGCGCCAGTTTCCTGATGACAACCGCATTCTAAACATCTGCGATATGCCTGCCGCCATTATGGTGAGTTATGCACAATTACTTGGTTGCGAGATCTGGGATTTGGTGCCGGAATACTTTGGGCTGAACCACTTTGGATGGTTTACCAAGGTACGAAATCGAGAAGGTGTCGACCTTACCGCTGAGATTAAACGCATCATTCTCGAAGAGGGGATCAGTGCTGTCGATCCAGAAATTGCTGATGATCCTTCATGGCAGGCAACGTTCAAAAACATGCAAACGATGCTACGGGATAATCCAGAGTACTTACCGAATACTTACCTACAGTACTACTTATATCCAGAAAAAATGGTGGAAAAAGAGGATATTGCTAATACGCGAGCGCGCCAAGTGATCAATGGGCGAGAAAAGCGGGTGTTTAGCCTAAATGAGCGCATCATTGCCGCGGGCACCACCGCTAATGAGCATCTTCACGCAGACATTCATGGACGCTATATGGTTCGCGTGGCGGCCTCGTTGGCATATAACCGTGGTGAGACGTATCTGGTTATTGTGCCGAATGATGGCGCGATCCCAAATATTCAGAATGATGCCATGGTGGAAGTACCGGCAGCGTTAACCAATGACGGCCCGAAACGCTTTGCGGTCGGAACCATCCCTACGTTCCAAAAAGCACTGATCGAAGGCCAACTCGGCTACGAAAAGCTGGTCGTTGATGCCTGGTTTAGCGGAGATCGACAAACACTGGTCAACGCGCTCACGCTCAATCGCACCGTTGTGGATGTGCCAAAAGCGCAACAGATCGTCGATGAGCTTCTACGTGTTAACGCCGACTATCTACCGCAATTTCATTAATAATACGATGCCCCAGAGACCATCTGGGGCCAAAACCTGGGAGCGATCATCATGAAAGATATGATCCAGCGCTTTGGCGCAGCAATGTTTGTCCCTGTGCTCCTCTTTCCTGCCGCCGGTATGTTATTAGGCTTATCGGTGATGTTGCTCAACCAAGATCTCTTTCCTTGGGCGGTGGAAGGCAGTGCATGGGTAAAAGTGTCAACGATCCTTCTCCAAGCCTCGTTGGCGGTGTTTAAAAATATGGCCCTGGTGTTTGCGGTAGGGTTACCGATAGCACTGGCTAAATCCGCATCCGGGCGTGCAGTACTTGCCACACTGGTGTCATACATCACCTTTAATTATGTGATTGGTGGCATTTTACAGTTCTGGGGACCTGAGCTTGGGGTGAATTATGTGGAGGGTGAGCGTGGACTGACTGATGTTGGCGGTATATTGACTTTGGATACTAACCTATTGGGCGCCATCGTCATTGCTAGCCTCTCTGTTTGGGTTCACAATCGTTTCTTCGACAAAAAACTGCCAAACTGGGCGGCAGTGTTTGGTGGCACCCCCTTGGTGGTTATTGTGAGTTTCCCGATCATGGTACYCATGGCGATCATCACCTGTTTTACTTGGCCAAGTATTCAGCACGGCATTAATAATCTACAAACCTTTTTGGTCGGTGCTGGTTCATTCGGGGTTTGGATGTTCACCTTCCTTGAGCGGATTATGATCCCAACGGGTCTGCATCATTTTGTCTATGGCCCCGTATTCTATGGACCCGTTGCGGTGGATGGCGGCACAGTGGCCCATTGGATTCAAAATATCCAAAACTTTGCCAGCAACCCTGCACCTTTAACCGAGCAATTCCCTCAAGGTGGCTTAATGTTGACCGGGATGGGGAAAGTCTTTGGCTGTACCGGTATTGCTATGGCGCTTTACGCGACTGCGAAGCCAGAGAACAAAAAAATGGTGCTCGGTTTAGTACTCGGTGCGGCATTGACGGCCATTCTAACTGGGATTACCGAGCCGATTGAGTTTACCTTCCTGTTTATCGCGCCAGCATTGTTTGCACTCCACGCGGTATTGGCAGCGACCATGGCAACTATTGCCTATTGGTTTGGTGTCTCAGGTAACTTCCAGACTGGGATCATCGACTTTATTTTTCAAAATTGGTTACCGCTAGGCAGCTTGCATGGCGATACATATATAGTGCAAGTGCTCATCGGCCTGAGTTTCACCGCTATTTACTTTGTGGTATTCCGCGCGCTGATTTTGAAATTTGATATCCCCACGCCCGGCCGGGGCAGCGCAGAGGCGAAGCTTTATACCAAAGCCGACTATAAGGGTGCGCAGCAAAGCGATTCATCGAGCGGTGTGATTGATGGCGGGCAAGCGAGTGCGTTTATTGAAGGGCTAGGTGGCAAAGACAACATAGCCTTGCTCACCAATTGTGCAACACGGTTGCGTATCAAGGTGCATGAGCCAGAAAAAGTAGCGGAAACGCAATATTTTCAGGCGCATGGTGCAGTCAACATGGTACGTAATGGTGACAGCTTTCAAATTATTGTCGGCTTAACCGTACCTCAGGTTCGCGAAGAAATGACGCAATTGACACAGGCGTAATAGGCGTATGAAGTAAAACACAGGACGGCAACCCCAAGGGGTTGCCGTTTTGCGATCTAAGGGCAGGGGTTAGGGTAGCGGTTAGCGATCTCATCAATACCGGCAAGCAGATCATCACTCAGTGTCAGATCCAAGCTGTCGAGATTGCTCTCTAGCTGTTTGAGTGTGGTGGCGCCAATAATGTTAGAGGCGACAAAGGGACGCGTATTCACAAACGCCAGCGCCATTTGCGCCGGATCAAGACCATGACGCTGAGCCAGATCGACGTATTCTTGTGTGGCCTTTTGCCCTGATTCAGTAAAATAACGGGCGAAGCGTTGATGCAGTGTACAGCGTGCGCCTTTTGGACGTGCACCTTGCAAATATTTACCGCTCAGTGCGCCAAAGGCAAGCGGTGAGTAAGCCAATAACTCCACCCCTTCTTGGTGGCTGATCTCAGAGAGCCCCACCTCAAACGTCCGGTTAAGCAGGTTATACGGATTCTGAATAGAGACAATACGTGTGAGGCTGTGCTTCTCTGCCAGATGCAAATAGCGCATCACGCCCCAAGGGGTTTCATTAGAAACGCCGATATAACGGATTTTTCCCGCTTGTACTAGCTCGTTCAGTGCATCCAAGGTATCCAAAATCGTCACCCCAGAATGCTCGTCTTGATAAGGATAATTGAGCTTACCAAAACAGTTATTATGCCGTTGCGGCCAATGGACTTGATACAAATCGATATAGTCGGTTTTCAGTCGCGTCAGACTATCTTCAACGGCTTGATGCACATGACGTCGGTTGAGCGACATGTTGTCACGGATGTAAGGAACATTGCGCGGGCCAGCCACTTTAGTGGCGAGGATCACACGATCGCGCTTTCCCGACTTTTCCAGCCAGTTACCGATATATTGCTCGGTTAAACCTTGTGTAGGTTGGCTTGGGGGGACGGGGTACATCTCTGCGGTGTCGATAAAATTAACACCGCGCTCAAAAGCAAGATCGAGCTGAGCATGCGCGTCGGCTTCACTATTTTGCTCACCAAATGTCATTGTGCCAAGACACACTTTACTCACGTCTAGCGAGGAATGGGGCAAACGGTGGTATTGCATCCTGTCTCCTTGTCTGCAATCGACCTATGGCAGTCCATAGTAGAGAATTTTGCCTTTAATCGAAAGCGGTTTAACCGCACCGCTCGGCTTGACAGGTGTGCAAACTTTAACCATTACTTGTATGGGTGACGCCATGAATTGCCGGGCGATGGGGTGTATTGGGTCAGGTAGCAACAGGCGCCAAAGAAAGCGACAAGAGGAAAGTCAAATGAACTATGCACAACTCAAGGCGTGGATGCGCGCGGATCCCCAGTCATGTCCGCAATGCTACATCATGGCTCATGCGGGAGGCGCCAAGTATTCGGTAGAAGTCGAAATCAAGAAGCAGCTCGAGCCGTTACGTTCCGATCAAACCGGCGAGGTGATGCAGTTTGATCATGTGGGACAAGTGGGGGATAAGCTCAAGGCGCTTGGTATTGAACAGGGCGTGTTACGCTTAATGGATCCCTATGATGAGTTCGCGACCGGTGGGGAGCCTGGGTGTCGAGAAGACATGCCGATTCGATTTTAAGGCGCTATTATTGCGGATCGAGGAAGTAACGGCTCAGGATCTGGTGGGTAAATTGTGTCCGTAAATAAAACCCACGTGGTAGCGTTCGAATTGGCTCGCCATGAGATCCAAAGGCGTCGGTGAGTACGCTGCCATTAGCAGCCTTGGGCCGCAATTGTAAGTATTGGCCTTGACGTGCCGTGATTTCGGTCACGCGTCCCAATGCCACCCAATCCATTAATTCTTCCCAGTCGGCGCGTAAGCATGCGTCTTCTTCTGAGCTAGGAGACCACAGCAGGGGGGTCCCTATCCGTCGCTTCGCCACGGGAATATCACGCTCGCCTTCCACGGGGACCCATAACACGCGTGATAGTTTTTGTCTTACATGGCTGGTTTCCCAACGTACCCCCGCAATCCCAGTGAGTGGTGCGACACAGACAAAGGTTGTTTCTAGAGGCTTACCGTTTTGGTTGACGGGAATGGTTTTTAGCTCAATCCCCAAATGTGCGAAGTCTTGTTCAGGCTTACTCCCCGCATTGGCACCTAAACAGGTCTCGAGTAACATACCGATCCAGCCTTTTTCCCGAGAGAGTGTTTCCGGACAGCTTATCGCTAGTGATTGGCTCACTTCACCCAGCGTCAGACCTGCAAGCTCTAGTGCTCGGTCCATCAGTATCTGTTCAGACTCAGGAGGATGTATCACAGTGGCTCGATCCTGTTT
>NZ_MUFH01000193.1:0-5065 GCF_001996115.1 Salinivibrio sp. MA427 | reverse complement strand
CACACACGATTTCGGTACTTCTTGCAATACTACAGGAGAGTGAGTTGCGATGATCGCTACTCCGTTTCTATCATGAAGTAGTTCGCTCAAAGCTCGAATAAATGCAGATAGCAGCGGCGGATGTAAGTGGCTTTCAGGCTCGTCTATTAGAACTAACGTCTTTTCTTCGACAGATGCAACTAAACGCGTCAGTGTTTGCAAAACTACAGCATGACCAGAACTCATTGATGTCATTGCTTCCCAAATACCCCTTTTGGCTATCGAAGTAGGTTCTAACTCAAATCGACGGATATTCATTTCAGCAAAATTCTCATCTGACTCCAGAGTTTTTATTGCTTTGAAAAGCCGAACCTTTTTTTCTTTCTCCCCCAGACATAAAGCAAATGACCGATTGAAATCAACGTCCATCTCAGTCCGGGTTTTAAGCCTGTTCTCACCTTGTTTCTGACTTTTTAAGCCAACATAGTAATACCGAATTCCTTTACTTGGGTCTTGCTGTTCTTCTGGAGGAGTAAATGTATCAAACGCGCTAAACGATACTGACACTATGCAAGAGAAATAATCTTTCTCGAAAGCTTCTCCAGTGTTTGGATCAATGAAAAAGCCTAGTTTATTATTGATTCCTAGCCCACCTTGAACCATTCCATTCAACAATGTCGTTTTTCCGACACCATTTCTTCCAATGACAGCATGTATATTGGTACTAGGCACGGAACTGGCGTTAACCTCAAAACCCAGATTAATTGCGGAGAAAAGCCCATCAGTTGAGCGGTTAAAACTGAAACTGTAATCAGTGAGAAGCACCCCACCCTTAAGAACTCGTGAAAACTGCCCTTTAATGCTAGACAAACTTACACTCGCCAAAAAGTCAGTTCTAAAAACAGTTTCTTTCTGCGCAATTGCTAAATGATCTGATGAATACACAATATCATTGAGGCTTCTCAATAAGCTAAAACGAAGCGAACTAGGCAATTGCGCTAGCTTAGAGTAATAGTCAACGTCTATGCCTAATGAAAAATAATCGTTGCCTAATTGTTCAAAAATGGGAGGGAGACTCTCTGAGAGCTTCTCTTCGGAGATTTGATTGACAACACCGATTTTTACAAGGCCAAGCTCTCTATACAACCCTTTGTCATCGTGAAGACTTACATTAAACAATGTACTAAAAGAAGACATTTCATTTTTGATCGGTGTTAGATAAACCGAGCTAACACCACTATGTGGAACAGCCTCTTGTCCAAATAAGATATGATAATTCATCAATAATGCTCTTCAATATAACCATACGCCTTAGCGAACAGCTCTTTGTCTTTTCCTAAACCAAATTGGGCAAGTGTCAGTAGCAGTGCCTTTTGAATCTCTCTTGGACCACTATTAGAGCTCTGCCAGCCTTTAAAGCGTTTGGCTTTTACAATCTTATCTATCTGCTCTACAACATCGCCGATTAGCTTAGGCGTGCTTTCAGGGCGAGTTTCTAAGAACAGTTTTGTTAGTGCTTGTTTGTTATCTTCTTGGGTTACTGGTGAGTCACCCGCTTCACGCTCGGCTTGCACAGTGTCTTTGGCCGTATCAAGCAGCCCTTTTAACCAGTCGATAGCTTTAATTACGCCTGCTTCATAATCCTGGCGTAGTTTTTCTAAGCGCTCGCCGAGAGCAATGAACTTCGGGTTACCGCTACCACGTAGACGGCCCATTAGATCAATTTCTAACTGACTTGCGCGCTTCTCTTGCTCTTTTTCAGTCAGGGTGAAGATCGCATGTTCATCCATAACCAACTCATCTATATCACCACGAATACGATTAATATCGGTATGCTCGTGAATCATCTTGATGGTTTCTGGACCTAACGCAGCCYACACGAGAGAACCTGTTTGCCCTACAGGACGGACTGATTCATAGATTTGTACCAGCCACTTGTAGTCTGCTCTGTAAGGAGTAAGGAAAGCATCTGGGTTAATCGCCGACCATAACTTAGCTAATACACCAAAAGAGGCTGCAAACTCGTCACGTTTTTCATTGGTAGGTAAGCAAGCTTGCGCGGCCATAATCCCTTCAAAGCCGTCGATGGTTCTGTCGACGTTAGGGAAGAAGCTTAAGCACTTATCTAGCTGGGCTGGCAGTAGCTCTTTAAAGGCCTCGATACCTTCTACCACCCCGTCAATTTCTTCAGGATCGTAAGCAAGTGCGGTACGCAAGTTCTCAAACACGCCTAAGTAATCAATGATGAGGCCCATTTGCTTACTAACGTTGTCCGTCTCGTACAAACGGTTAGTACGACACATTGCCTGCAACAAGGTGTGGTCACGTAATGGCTTATCTAGGTACATGCAGTAACAGATAGGTGCATCAAAACCAGTTAACAGTTTTGCGGTCACAATAAGCAATTGAAGTGGTTGTTTAGGATCTTTGTAATCCTCAATCAAGCTCTTCTGCTTTTGGTCATTTCCATCAATCTCTTGCCAGCGTTCAAAGTCTGACTCGAGGATAGGAAGCTCAAGGTCTTGCTTCCATTTACGCCAGTCCTTGTTAACCTTACCTTTCTTACTTGCGTCTTCATCTTTGATCGGTGCTTGGTCGACGTTCATGACCACTTCTACCGCATCAAAACCTAGTTTTTTACCAAGTAAGTAATACATCTGCACACAAGCGTCTCGGTCATAGACCACAACCATGCCTTTCATCTGCTTTGGCTTTACATGGCTTACAAAGTGGTTGGCAATATCTTCACTTACCGCCGCCATGCGCTTTGGCGCCTTCAACATAATCGCTAAGCGGCCAGCACGTTTTGACAATGCCATTTTCTCGTCATCGTCTAGGTCGTTGTCTTTGACCATTTGTTCAAAGGCGTCATCAATCGCTGCACGATCCACACGAAGCTCAGCCAAACGAGGCTCAAACTTCACCGCATTGGTCGCTTTATCTCGTATGGATTGCTTATAGCTATAGCGGTTCATATAGCGCCCTTCATCCTCTTCAGCACCAAAGAGTTTGAAAGTATTGCGGTCGATACCAGAAATCGGCGTACCTGTTAAGCCATAGAAGTGAGCATGAGGTAGCGCCCAGCGCATTTTATCGCCGAGCGAACCTTCTTGAGTACGGTGCGCTTCATCCACCAGCACGATAATGTTGTCACGACTGTTTAGGCCGTTTTCATTGCTCTCATCAATTTCAACATCTTTGAACTTGAAGACAGTGGTGATCAAAATGCCGCGACTATCTTGTTCTATGTGCTCACCAAGCTTTCTACAGCTTTGTACTTTGATGAGGTTTTTAACATCGGCCCCACCGAAGGTTTCATTGATTTGGCTATCGAGATCTCGTCGGTCTACCACAATAAGAACGGTTGGATTTTTCAATTTATTATCCGCACGGAGCATTCGAGCAGCATAGAGCATAAGCAAAGACTTACCTGAACCTTGGAAATGCCAGATAAGCCCTTTTTTCGGATAACCTTTTTTTACACGTTCTACAATTTGTTTTGCGGCTTCAAATTGCGGATAACGAGGCAGAATTTTAATGCGTTTAGGTGGCGTGTCTTTACCTGTTTTCACAGTGGAGAATAGAGCAAAAGACTCTAGCATTTTCAGCAAGGTTTCTGGGTTCAATAAGCCTTCACAGCTATCAAGCACAGTAGCTAAACTTGCAGGAATTTCATCTCGCTGATCGGTCTTATGCCATGGCCCCCAGTCTTTCACTCGCGCATTGATTGCACCATAGGCAAAGGTGCGACCTTCAGAAGCAAAACACAGAAGGTTCGGTACAAAGAAAGGCTCAACATTTTTCCAATAGTGCTTTTGGCCACCCATAAAATCAGCAGCACCATCTTGCCAAGTGACACTTGGACGAGTAGCGGATTTTACTTCCCCCACCACCAGCGGAATACCGTTCACATACAGAACGATATCGAAGAACACCTCTGTCGCGGCAATGAAGTGAACCTGTTGAGAAACAACAAAGTGGTTATTTTCAGGGGTATCAAAATCAATCAACTTAATAGTGATGTGATCACCATTTTCACCAAACGGTAGGCTTTTCTCTGCCATCAACCATTCATGAAAATTCTCGTTGGCTTTGACTAAGCCCGTGTGCTTGGCTTCCAACATCAAGCCGCGAAGTTTGTAGATCACTTCATCAGCATAATCAGGATTGTTGCCAATATCAGGATTTAACGAACAAAGCGCGTCTTTAAGCCAGGTATCAACGAAGATATCGTGTGTTTGCTTAGGCAAACTCTCACCATGGCAGTAATTCCACTTAACTCCGCTTAAGCCTTTTAAGCGCTCAATGATTCCATTTTCTGTGACAGTTTGTTCGTTAAACATTTACTACTCCCCTAGTAGATGATCTGAGTATGTTGACATTAAATTATTTATTGCAGCTTTTTTTAAAAGTGCTAATTCAACTTGCTCTTCTATCCGTAATAAACACCTTTCTATTTCGATGCGCTCATTTTCTGGTGGGATAGGAACCATCAAACTGTCAAATATGTAAGCAGGAATCCTTTGTCTACCAGTGGAGCCTTCCATTCTAGCTATTGCATATTCTCTGATTCTTGCTGTTCGACATAAGCTATATAAGTAAAATGGACTTACCATTTTAGGTGATAGGACTATAAACTCCGTAGACCCTTTCCCTACCTCATCATCATCTAGAAAATCAACTATCGTCATTTTACCATTTTCAGCACATGGTGTTATGCGAGCAAATAGTAGATCGCCGTTTTTATATCGAGCCCCTCCCCCCTAGAAGAACGACTATCTAAATCTCCAGAAATAAATCTGGAATCAGTTGCGACCTGTGACATTTCACAAAACTTCACAATTTCAGATGACACTTTGTAAGCAGGATTTATTTCTACCACTTTAGTTAAAGGCAAAAATTTCCATCCGTTTGGAATAGCTCCCCAATGACTTTTAATCAAATTATTACCTTCTCGACCATTGTACAAAAGCTTAGCTCTTGTACTTTGTCGCAATTCGACAGCCGACAGGTAAGCGTCATCAGAAAATTGCATCATTTCAAGAATCTTATTAAAAGTTGTGCAAATACTTTTAATGTCCTGAAC
>NZ_MUFH01000192.1:0-5069 GCF_001996115.1 Salinivibrio sp. MA427 | reverse complement strand
GAATCGCTCATGGAGCACATTGATATTCAAGCACTTATCGACCGTGGTCCAAGCAATGCGGATGAAGCACTGCGGTTAGATATTTTTGATCGGGTGAACAAGCTGGGTATCGGTGCCCAAGGCTTGGGCGGCCTGACCACGGTAGTGGATGTGAAAGTAAAAACCGCGCCCACCCATGCCGCTTCTAAGCCGGTATGCTTGATCCCGAACTGTGCCGCCACACGCCATGTTCACTTTACGCTTGATGGCTCAGGCCCAGCCGAATTGGCACCACCAAAACTGGACGACTGGCCACAGGTCACCTGGGAAGTGGGGGATAACGTCCGCCGTGTTAACTTAGATACCGTGACCAAAGAAGACGTGCAGAGCTGGAAAACCGGCGAAACTGTGTTGTTATCAGGTAAGATCTTGACCGGCCGCGACGCCGCACATAAACGCTTACAAGAAATGCTGCGCAATGGCGAAGGCCTTCCCGAGGGGGTCGACTTTAACGGCCGCTTTATTTATTACGTTGGCCCTGTCGATGCGGTGGGGGATGAGGTAGTCGGTCCAGCAGGCCCAACCACCTCAACGCGCATGGACAAATTTACCGATATGATGCTGGCAGAAACCGGACTCACCGGCATGATCGGTAAGGCTGAGCGCGGTCCTGCGGCGGTGGAATCGATTAAAAACCACAAAGCGGTGTACCTCATGGCGGTCGGCGGTGCCGCGTACTTGGTATCAAAAGCGATCAAAAAAGCGCGCGTGGTCGCGTTTGAAGATCTCGGTATGGAGGCCATTTACGAATTTGAAGTGGAAGACATGCCCGTGACTGTAGCGGTTGATGCGCAAGGGCAAAACGCGCACCAGATTGGCCCGGATACCTGGAAGGTGAAGATAGCCGAAATGGATGATTAATCCGTCAATTGCACCTGTTCGGCTTAACGCCTGCTTGCGTTAACAAGAAGGCGTTGAGTCGGGCGGAGCCTAAGCGGATAGACGTCATAAAAAATGCGCCAATTAGGCGCATTTTTTGTCTACTTTTGTCTACCCGAACGATGTTGCCCGTTTGGACATCACTGCGTGGGCTAAGCCACTTCCTCTTCTTCCAGATCGAACGACGCGGCAATCAGGTTACGCGTGTATTCGTGTTGCGGGTGATGGAAGATTTCTTCTGGTGTGCCCGCCTCCATGACTTTGCCGTTTTGCATGACCATGACGCGGTCTGATAGCGCACGAACCACACTCAAGTCATGGCTGATAAACAGATAGCCAATATTGTGACGCTGTTGAATGTCTTTCAACAAATCAATCACGGTCAACTGCACTGAACGGTCCAATGCAGAGGTTGGTTCGTCGAGTAAGATAAACGCAGGATTCAAGATTAAGGCGCGTGCAATCGCAATTCGCTGACGCTGACCGCCAGAGAACTCGTGCGGATAACGGTTAATCGCGGAACTATCGAGACGTACCTCATAAAGGGCATCTTTTACCCGATCGAGACGCTCTTTTTTGTCGAGCTCTGGAAAGTGAGTGCGCAAGCCCTCAGCCACAATTTCACCGACCGTCATGCGGGGTGACAGTGAGCCAAATGGGTCTTGGAACACCATCTGCATATCGCGGCATAGCGCTTTATTCTCACTGTTTTTTATTTCGTGGATATCGTGACCTCGAAAACAGACTCGGCCTTCGGCAACGGGCAACAAGCGCATAATTGCGCGGCCCAGGGTCGATTTACCCGATCCAGACTCGCCCACGATACCTAAGGTCTCGCCACGGCGTAGCGATAAGCTAATGTCGCTCACCGCTTCAAAATAGCGTTTGTTGCCGCCAAAGAAGTCAGCACCAAGGAAATACTTGATGGTGACATTATCCACGGTTAGCAAGTTTTCTGAATCCTCGTTGACAGCCGCTTTGCGACCACGCGGTACCGCGTCAATCAGCATTTTGGTGTAATCTTCTTGCGGATTATCGAACAAGGCTTTGGTGTCGTTGGTTTCAACCACTTCACCTTTACACATCACCACAACGCGGTCGGCTAAGTGTTTCACCACGGCCAAGTCATGGGAGATAAACATGATCGCCATGCCCATCTTTTGCTGTAGTTCGCCAATCAAGTTCAATACTTCGGCTTGTACCGTTACATCCAGGGCCGTTGTTGGCTCATCGGCGATCAGCAAGTCAGGCTCATTCACTAGGGCCATAGCAATCATGATGCGTTGCAATTGGCCGCCTGAAAACTCATGCGGGTATTTTTGCAATGCGCTAGTGGGGTTAGGAAGGTGGACTAAATTAAGGAGATCGATAATCCGCTGCTTGGCCTTGTCTGACGTGGTGCGGTGGTGACACTGAATGGCTTCGGTTAACTGCTCGCCAACGCGCATATACGGGTTCAGTGAAGTCATTGGCTCTTGGAAAATCATCGCGACACGATCACCGCGCATTTTCTGAATTTGCTTGGTCGACAAGGTCAGAACATTGGTATCGTTAAAGCTTACTTGCGATTCAGGTTTTACCACAGCGTTATTGGGCAGCAGGCCCATCACGGCACTGCTAGAGACCGATTTACCCGATCCTGATTCGCCAACGACAGCCACGGTTTCACCGGGCATGATGTCAAAGCTTACGTTTTTAACAGCATCGACCATACCGTCGTTGGTAGTAAATGACACGCTCAAGTTTTTGACACTGAGCAGTGGCTTAGAAGCAGATGAAGACATCATCACCTCACTGGTTGATTATTCGACGTCCCGAGCTTGCCGGTGCCTTCTGCACGACAATAACGTGCATGATATGGACTGCGGCGATGGCTCGATGATTTGGGTTACGCCTGCTGGATTACCGAGCAAACGTGAGTCATTCATGTGGGGTCATCATTGCTTGCGATGGCTTTGCAATGTACGCCCTGATGCGGATATCAGCCAGCTGGTGCCTTTGAACGGCTTACGCCAGTGGAAGAGGTAGGATACGAGTGTCGCGATAACCGAAAGACGCTTAAGGTTACCTCTCCTTGCGAACACAGCTTTTCAACATCATCCGGTGTTGAAACCAAGCAGCGTGAATATCCATATATCAACAACACAATAAACGATTCGGATATAAAAGCAAATCGTTATTATAAGCAAGGTTTGTGATGTGAGAGTTTGACCGCGCAGGCAAAAAGAAAAGCGCGCGACGGATTCGTTTTGGTGTCGCGCGCGTATCGATTAAGGGTTACGTCGTTTAGCTGCGACGCCACTTGCAAGGCATGTTGCACTAAGGGCAGACCGGCTGGGGCGTTAAAGTAGGTATTTTGCTTCTCTTCAAAGGTGTGCGGCGCATGATCGGTGGCAATTACATCGATAACCCCGTCTTTCACCGCTTGAATGAGCGCTTGCTGGTGGTGTGCCTCTTTGATCGCAGGATTACATTTGATCAGTGTCCCTTTGCTGTCGTAGTCGTCGCGATTAAAAAACAGGTGATGAACACAGGCTTCGGCAGTGATTTGCTTTTGCTGCAAGGCTTCTAGGGTTTTAGCAGGCTCAAACTGGTACAGCTCGTCTTCGGTCGTCAGATGCAATACATGCAAGCGTGTCCCGTGTTTTTTGGCTAAGTTAACCGCCAGTTGCGACGATTTTAAGCACGCTTCTTTGGAACGAATATGGGCGTGCGCATCAATGGGGACGTCGTCGCCATATTTTTCCCGATATATGCCTTCCAGTTCATTGATCATTGGCGTGTCTTCGCAATGGGTTGCGATCAGCGTTGGGCAGTCGGCAAAAATCGCGTTCAGTGTTTCAGGATCGTTGACCAACATGTTCCCGGTTGACGCGCCCATAAATACCTTCACGCCACACGCAGCGTTGGGATCAAGACGACGGATCTCATCGATATTGTCGTTAGTAGCGCCAAGATAAAAGGCGTAATTGGCATGACTGGATTGTGATGCGCGTTGATACTTTTCTTCCAGTGCCTCTCGCGTAGTGGTCGGCGGGTTAACGTTGGGCATTTCCATGTAGGTGGTGATGCCGCCGGCAACCGCGGCTTTCGATTCAGTGGCAATGGTGCCTTTTTTCGGGAAGCCAGGTTCACGAAAGTGAACTTGGTCATCAATCATTCCAGGTAATAGGTGTTTACCGGTTGCATCAATCACGCGACAATCGGCGGCCGCAGGGGCACTGATGTCGCGAGCAATCTGGCTAATGCGGCCATTTTCGATCAGTACATCGGTCTCAACAACGTGTCCTTCGTTGACGACAGAAGCGTTTTTGAAAAGCAGGGTGGTCATGGTGTGATCCTTACATGTCAATGCATCGGTGCTATGGTAACGCAATCGATTACTTGATTCAGCCCCTGTTTTTACCGGGGATTGACGGATATTTCACCGCGCATTGACCGAATTGTTGCACATTCGTACCGTTAGCATATTGCCCTTCATTGGGGGCTGCCGCATACTTGGCCGACACACAATCATAAAAGGGAATCGACCATGGCGGAAGAAACTATTTTCAGCAAAATCATTCGCAAAGAAATCCCCGCGGATGTTGTCTATCAGGATGAACTTGTTACTGCCTTCCGTGATATTAATCCGCGCGCGCCGGTTCATGTGCTTATTGTACCCAACAAATTGATCCCAACGACCAATGATGTGGAGCCAGATGATGAGCTCGCGCTCGGGCGTATGATTACCGTGGCCAAGAAAATTGCAGCGGACGAAGGGGTTGCCGAAAACGGCTATCGTTTGATCATGAACTGTAATCAACATGGTGGCCAAGAGGTCTATCATATCCACATGCATTTAGTGGGTGGGCGAGCGCTTGGGCCCATGGTGGTGGGTTAACACATTAAATATGAATGAAACCATGAAAACCGCGAACCTTGAGTGGTCACGCCGATGGACGAAAAAATGGGGCAAGTTGCGCTTGCCTCAACTAATGGTGGGCGCGCTCGTGCTGTTACTCGCAGGGTGTGCGCCTCGCTACCAGCCGGTTAACCCGTCGCCAGACACCAACCGCGCAGCACGTTTATCAGATTCGCAGGTGCATAACGGCATTGATCGCGCCATGCGTGCTGCGGTGGAAGCCTTATTGGCGAGTGAGCCTTTAAAG
>NZ_MUFH01000191.1:0-5078 GCF_001996115.1 Salinivibrio sp. MA427 | reverse complement strand
GTCTAAGTAAGCTTGAAGTGCTTCTTGGTTGTCCAAGAGCTCCGCTGGATCAAAAGTATGTAATGGAGGTTTGGGCGTTGTCGTCATAACGGGCTGTCTCCATGCGAATGGATCAATTGGGTCACTGATGACAGTGTAGCTTGGCCCTAGATAATTTTCTGCTCGGGAATGCTTTGGCTACGTTCACGCCTTGCTTCTTTAAAAAGCAGAGTGAAAACTATTACGTTTAGTACGAGGTCATAAGAAAATGGTGACATTAAGTCGCTTGGGTTTTGCTCTGAGTATTTAAGATACGGGTATAAGTAAGAGGTGAGTGTGATCAATACTGAGAAAACGGCGAGAAAAAGCAATTGCTTTCGAGTGAATAACGAAACCCCTTTGTAAATAGAAAACAAAGCAATTAACACAAAATAGCTAATAAACGTACCCGCGGAGTTTATCCCCTTTTCAATAAAGTCACCAATGTACTGATAGCCGCTTGCAATTGATAGCGCTAAGATAACCACGTAAAAAGTGATGACTGAAAGGTACTTATCTGACTTCACAGTGTGTCCTCATTAACTTGATTGCCGCCAGAATACACGCTTAATGCCTGCCTATTAATAATGGTTTGATCTTTTTTTGAATGAGTTTCACGCAATGATTAAGTAGTGAGCCCGCTATTCACGTCCACCAAGCCCCTCGATACTCCCTACAATGTCTCTTTGTGCGTCTTTTATGTCGCCTAGTGTCAAGTTATGACGCTGTATTCCCGACACACTGTGGCCAGTTTAATCAAGCGACAAGAGGCCGAACATGAATCGCAGCGTCATTCTTACCTGCGCCGTTACCGGTGCGGGCGATACCACGGGCAAAAACCCCAATGTGCCAATCACGCCAAAACAGATTGCCGACAACTGTATTGAGGCGGCGCGTGCTGGTGCCAGTGTCGCTCATATTCACGTGCGTGACCCTGAAACGGGCGGCATTAGCCACAACATTGATCACTTCCGTGAGGTGATGGAGCGCGTTCGCGAATCAGACGTCGATATTGTCATGAACATCACCGGCGGTGGCGGCGGTGATTGGGTGCCGGACGCTCAAGACCCAAGCCGTGGTGGCCCGGGCTCTGATATGCAAACCCCAGCCGAGCGTCATGCGCCAGTGGGCGAGCTATTGCCTGAGCTATGTACCCTAGATTGCGGCAGCCTAAATTTTGGCGACATGGTGTACATCAACACCGCTGACTGGCTGCGTGAGCAAGCGCGTATGGTGCAGGCCGCGGGCGTGAAAGCAGAGCTGGAGTGCTTTGACTTAGGCCACGTTTGGTTTGCCCGCCAGCTACAAAAAGAAGGTTTGCTCGAGGGCGATCCGTTGTTTCAGCTTTGCTTAGGCATTCCTTGGGGCGCGGAAGCGGACACCGAAACCATGTTGGCCATGCGCAATAAGCTGCCTGAAAACGCCAACTGGGCGGCGTTTGGAGTTGGTCGCCATCAGATGCCGATGGTGGCGCAAGCCATGTTGCTGGGTGGCCATGCGCGCGTGGGCTTGGAAGATAACCTCTACTTAGAAAAAGGGGTGATGGCGACCAACGGCGGATTGGTAGAAAAGGCGAGCACCATTATTGAAAACCTTGGCGGTCGTATTATGACACCCGCACAAACGCGCGCCGCGTTGAAACTGGTTGACCCTAAAACCGGAAAACCGGTTGAAGGAGGTGAGCAATGAGCAAGCAGTTAGCGGTTATCGGCACCGGTGTGATTGGTAATGGCTGGATTGCGCGCGCTTTGGCGCAAGGTTGGGACGTGGTTGCCTATGATCCTGACCCACAAGCGCCCACTCGCACCCGTGCCTTTGTAGCCAATGCCTGGCCATCGTTAGAAAAGCTGGGCCTTGCCGTCGGTGCGGACCCTGCTCGGTTAACCTTTGTTGATAGCCTTGAGCAGGCGGTGAAAGAGGCCGATCTAGTTCAAGAGAACGTGCCGGAGCGCATTGATATAAAGCGTGAGACCTTGGCGGCAATTGATGCGGCCGCGGCGCCAAACGCGATTATTGGCTCATCGACCTCTGGTTTTAAACCCACCGAGCTGCAGACGGATTGCCATAACCACCCAGGGCGGGTGATGGTGGCGCATCCATTCAATCCGGTGTATTTATTGCCGTTGGTTGAATTAGTGGGCGGCGAAGCCACTCAATCGGATCATATTGACTGCGCCCATGCACTTTACCAAGCACTAGCAATGCGTCCCTTGGTGGTTAAGCGTGAAATCGAGGGGCATATTGCAGACCGCTTGATGGAAGCGCTGTGGCGTGAAGCCTTGCACCTGGTGAACGATGGGGTGGCCACCACCGAAGAGATTGATGCGGCAGTGGTTTACGGCTGTGGCCTGCGCTGGTCACTGATGGGCACCTTCTTAACTTTCCACCTGGCCGGTGGCGAGCAGGGCATGCGCCATATGCTAGAGCAGTTCGGCCCGGCGCTAAAACTGCCGTGGACCAAACTTGAAGCGCCTGAGCTGACCGATGAGCTGATTGATAAAGTGGTGGAAGGCTGTGAACACCAAGCCGCGGGTCGTCCCGTCTCTGAGCTAGACCGTCGCCGTGACGCGTTTTTGGTCGAACTTTTAGACTTGGCGCAGAAGTATTGGCCAGAGGCTGAAGGCTTGGAAGGGCGCATCTAATGGCACTATTAACGATAGACGTCGCGCCAGAATGGGTCGATTATAACGGGCACATGAACGATGCCGAGTACGCGCGCGTGTTCTCGCTGGGTGTCGATGCGCTCATGGCCACTATTGGCTTGGATGACGCCGGCCGCACCCAGCATCGCTATACCATTTATACCCTAGAAACCCATTTGTGTTACCGACGTGAGGCGCATCAAGGCCAGACCTTGGTGGTCGACGTGACCGTGTTAGCGCGTGATCAAAAGCGCCTGCACGTGTTTATGCAAATGTGTGATAGCCAAGGTGAGGTGCTGGCCACCAGCGAGCAGATGCTGATGGGCATCGATACGCAAACCGGYCGTCCCGCGCCTTTTCCAGATGTTGTGGCCAATCTCATCGAGACACTGCCTTGCGCGGTTGAGAGTGATTGGCCCGAGAGTGCCGGCCGWCGTATCGGGTTACCCAAGCGGTATTGAACGACGCTGCCATCGGGTGCTAAAGAGTTATCAAGTCCCGCTCAGTAGAGGCTGAGCGGTTAACGGGATCGCCGGCCCGACTTCCGGCTCAAGGAGGATTTATTATCGCTACGCCAACCCCACCACACTCACCCAAGCGTCGTGACAGCCACCAGGCTGAAACATCGACCGATTATACCGTCACCGAGCTTGCTCAGGATGGCTTCTTCCAAGGCATGCATCGTGGCATGACCATTTGCTCTGCACTGCTGGTGCTGGCTTTTGTGCTGTTTACCGGCTTTCAATCGGAGACGGCCAGCGTCCTGTTTGGTGCGACGCGCACCTGGATTGAAAGCACCTTTAGTGGCTACTACCTGGTCACTGTGATGCTGTTATTGACCGTGTGCGGTTTTATCGTTTTCAGCAAGTACGGCAATGTGCGCCTCGGCCCTGACGACAGCCGTCCGGAGTTTAGCAACTTCTCTTGGTTCTCGATGCTGTTCTCTGCTGGCATCGGTATTGGCATCCTGTTTTTTGGGGTGGCCGAACCCATTTTTTACCTCGATAACACCGGCGGATTTGGTTATCCCAACAATCCCCACGCCGATATGGCAGGCGCGGCCGCCATTGGTTACGAGCGTGCCATCGATGCGCTGCGGGTCACCGTGTTCCACTGGGGGCTGCATGGTTGGGCTATCTACGTGATTGTCGGCATGTCGCTGGCGTATTTTGCCTACCGTAAGCAACTGCCACTGGCGCTGCGCTCGGCGCTTTACCCTTTCATTGGCGAGCGCATTTACGGCGCTTGGGGGCATCTTTTCGATATCCTCGGTGTACTGGGTTGCGTGTTCGGCGTCGCGACCTCACTCGGTCTCGGCGTCAGTCAAATGGCGGTGGGGCTGGAGCGCCTGATCGGTATCACTTCCGGTTTGTCGACGCAGTTGATCTTGATTGCAGTGATTTCGGCGATCTCGATTGTGTCGGCGGTATCCGGGGTGCGCCGTGGGATCCGTATTATCTCCCAGATGAACATTTGGGTGTCGGTGCTGGTAGTCGGTATCTTTTTCATTGGCGGCCCCACACTTTGGCTGATCAGCGCGTTCGGCGAAACCTTGCTCGATTATGCAATTAACTTTATTCCGATGGGGCTGTGGTTTGCTGATGAGCCGGGCACGGTGGAGTGGCAGCAGGCCTGGACCATTTTCTATTGGGGCTGGTGGCTGGCTTGGGCGCCGTTCGTGGGTCTGTTTATCGCGCGTATTTCCAAAGGGCGCACCCTGCGTGAGTTTGTGTTAGGGGTCTTATTTGTGCCCACCTTACTGATCTTTGTCTGGCTGGTTATCTTCGGTGGCAATGCCATCTACCAAGAGCTGTATGCCAGTGGTGGCGTCGGCAGTGCTGGGATTATCGATTTGGTGAACGCTTGGGAGCTTCCCGCCGCATTATTTGCCGCAGCGGATGGGATCGTAGGTTCTGGGATGTTCGGCTGGATACTCTCAGCCCTGATGGTGTTCTTGTTGATGAGCTGGTTTGTGACCTCGTCTGATTCAGGCACCTTAGTGCTGACGACGATTTTGTCACTGGGTGATGAAGAGCCACCGAAGCGTTTCCGGGTGCTTTGGGGCGTGGTGATTGGCTTAGTCGCTGCAACGCTGCTGATGGCCGGCGGCCTTAAAGCGCTACAAACAGCATTGATCGCCGCGGCCTTGCCACTGAGCGTGGTGATCCTGGTGATGACCGCCGGAGTGCTGATCTCACTGTTTGGTGAATCGCGCCGCTCGCTCGTCGCGGCTAAAAAAAGCTAGCTGCCAAAAAAAGCTAGCTGCCAAAAATAGCTGGCCGTGAAAAAATAGCGGTTTAAGGTGTCGCACCAAGACGCGCTAAACGCGAGACAAGCTGCTCATTCCGTTGCCGATTAAGGTGGTGGGGTGAGCGGCTTTTTTATCTATCTTATTTTTCTTCTTTTACTGGCTTTGGG
>NZ_MUFH01000190.1:0-5102 GCF_001996115.1 Salinivibrio sp. MA427 | reverse complement strand
GCTAAAAATGCTTCGGGTGGCGAAAGCTATCGAGCAGCATTTACCCGTGAATGTCTCTACGACCTTGCTCGCCGCTCATGCTATACCGCCGGAATATCAACACGATGCGGATCATTACATTGCGCATATCTGTCAATCCATTATCCCGGCCGCGGCGGAGCAACAGCTTGCTGACGCCGTGGATGTGTTCTGTGAAAACATTGCCTTTAGCGTCGACCAGGCCGAAAAAATCTATGCGGCTGCCAATGCTCATGGACTCAACATTAAAGCCCATACCGAGCAATTAAGCGACCTGGGCGGCAGTGTGGCGGCGGCCAAAGCCGGGGCCTATTCGGTGGATCATATTGAGTATTTGTCAGAGGCTGACACCCAGATTTTGGCCGAATTTGGCACTGTGGCAACCCTGCTTCCCGGCGCGTTTTACTTTTTACGTGAAACCCAAATGCCACCGATTGAAGCATTACGTGAACATCATGTCCCCATGGCGATCGCCACTGACTTCAACCCCGGCACCTCGCCCTTTGCCTCATTGACGCTCATGATGAACATGGCTTCCACCTTATTTGGCCTCACGCCAAAAGAGAACCTTTACGGCGTCACCCGTCATGCCGCCCAAGCACTGGGCTTAACAAACAAAGGTCAAATCGCGGTTGGGTTTGATGCCGATTTTGCCGTTTGGCAGTGCGACACCCCAGCCGAGCTCAGTTATATGGTCGGCACGGCGCCCTTAGTCGGAAGAGTGGTCAACGGGGTCTGGTATCCCGCAACACCGACTCCGCAGAGCACGCCCCACCAGGAGAATCAAGAATGAAACATCTTCCTGCTGATATGACCGTGTGGCAAGGACGTATTGATCCAGAAGATGGAGAGCGCGGTCTGCGTTTGCACCAAACCATCAGCGCCTACGATAACAGCGTCGAACAGCCGCCAGGTGTCGTGATCTATGGGTTTGCCTGCGATGAAGGAGTAGCGCGTAATCAAGGCCGCCTCGGTGCAGCCCTTGCCCCTGAAACGCTGCGACAAGCACTGGCAAACCTCGCCTGGCATAACAGCCATCCGCTTTATGATGGCGGAACCGTAGTATGTGATGACGCAGATCTGGTATTGGCCCAGCAAGGATTAAGTCAGCAAATCCATCGTTCGTTGCCACAGCACCGGGTCTTAACCCTAGGCGGCGGCCATGAAACTGCATGGGCGAGCTTTCAGGGCTTATCCCGTCATTTGACACACTCCCGTGTCAACGACCCCGCGCAGCCGCCTAAGATTGGTATTATTAACTTTGATGCCCATTTTGATTTGCGCACGCCACAAGGGCGCAGTCACGCCGGCAGCTCAGGCACACCCTTCGCACAAATCGCCCAATATTGTGACAAAAAAGGTTGGCCATTCCACTATGCCTGCCTTGGCGTAAGCCGCACCAGCAATACCCAAGCGCTGTTCGATAAAGCCGAGCAACGCCATTGCTGGGTAGAAGAAGATATCAATATGCAGGTAGACGCATTACCGGCGTTAAAAGCGCGATTAACCCAGTTTATTCAAGGCTGTGATTATCTCTATCTTACTGTCGATATGGATGTGTTTCCCGCTAGTGTCGCGCCTGGAGTGAGCGCCCCTGCAGCTTACGGCGTGCCAGTCGCGGTGATTGAGCCGTTAATTCGGCACCTGTTCACCGTTGCGCAGAAGCAGCACATTCCCGTCCCTATTTGCGATATCACAGAAGTAAACCCCCATTATGACCGCGACCAGCAAACCAGTCGCTTAGCCGCGCGTATGGCGTGGACCATGATTCACACAGCTTGTCCGCATCAATCTTGTCCGCAGCAAGCAGGCTCGCACCCCATCAACGATCAAGGAGAATAACCATGACGGACCCACGYTTCGATTCACGCACCGTGAAAGCCCCTACCGGGCCTGAGCTTAATGCAAAAAGTTGGTTAACCGAAGCGCCGCTTCGTATGCTGATGAATAACCTACACCCTGACGTGGCCGAGCATCCTAATGGTTTGGTGGTCTATGGTGGCATTGGCCGAGCTGCCCGCAATTGGCAATGTTTCGACAAGATTGTCGAGGTACTAAAACGCCTGAACGACGATCAAACCTTGCTGGTGCAATCCGGCAAACCGGTGGGTGTCTTCCCCACCCACAAAGATGCGCCACGTGTATTGATTGCCAACTCCAACTTGGTCCCGCATTGGGCAAACTGGGAACATTTTAACGAGCTCGATAAGCAAGGGCTGATGATGTACGGCCAGATGACGGCAGGCAGCTGGATTTACATTGGCTCGCAAGGCATTGTGCAAGGCACCTACGAGACGTTTGTCGCGGTGGCGAAACAACACTTTAATGGCGACGCCAAAGGCAAGCCCGTGTCGATTGGCTTATTGGCCAATGCAGCCGATATTTTCCCAGAGCTGGTGGAACGTCATATCACCCCCGATGTGGTCACCGACCAAACCTCGGCCCACGATCCCCTTAACGGTTATCTGCCGCAAGGCTGGACCATGGAGCAAGCCGCGGCACAGCGTAAAGACAACGAAGCCGAGGTAGTCAAAACCGCGAAAGCCTCGATGGCCGTACAAGTTAAAGCGATGCTCGATCTGCAAACACGCGGCGCTGCAACCTTGGATTACGGCAATAACATCCGTCAAATGGCGCTAGAAGTCGGTGTCAATAATGCTTTTGATTTTCCAGGATTTGTACCGGCATATATTCGTCCGTTATTCTGTCAAGGCATTGGTCCGTTCCGTTGGGTGGCGTTATCTGGTGATCCAGAAGATATCTATAAAACCGACCAAAAAGTGAAAGAGCTGATCCCTGATGATCCGCATCTTCACAACTGGCTTGATATGGCCAAAGAACGTATTCAATTTCAAGGTTTACCTGCCCGTATCTGCTGGGTTGGGGTCAAAGATCGTGCACGCTTAGCGCTTGCCTTTAACGATATGGTAAAAAATGGCGAGCTCAAAGCGCCGGTCGTCATTGGCCGTGATCATCTTGACTCAGGCTCAGTCGCAAGTCCCAACCGTGAAACCGAAGGCATGCTGGATGGCTCTGATGCCGTGTCAGACTGGCCATTGCTAAACGCCATGCTCAACACGGCATCCGGTGCAACCTGGGTATCATTGCACCACGGTGGCGGTGTCGGCATGGGCTTTTCTCAGCACTCAGGCGTGGTGATTGTGTGTGATGGCTCCGACGATGCGCATCAACGAGTGGCGCGAGTACTCAGAAACGATCCGGCCACCGGGGTGATGCGCCATGCCGATGCCGGCTATGACATTGCCATTGATTGCGCCAAAGAAGAACAACTCGATCTGCCGCTGCTGGATTTACCTAACCAGCCGCTGCGCTAAGGAGAGCAAAATGACCACACTGACATTACAACCGGGCGAACTCACCCTTTCCCAACTGCGGCAAGTAAGCCGTGAATCTGTACAGATTGCTTTTGCGGATGGCATTGAAGCCACCATGAAAGCCAGTACCGACACCGTCGCCGACATCCTCGCTCAAGACCGCGTCGTATATGGCATTAACACAGGGTTTGGCTTGCTGGCTAATACTCGGATTGAATTAGACGATTTAGAAACCCTGCAACGCTCAATCGTGCTCTCTCATGCCGCTGGTATTGGCGAGTTTATGGATGATGCCACCGTGCGTCTTATGATCGTACTGAAAATAGCCAGCTTGGCGCGCGGCTACTCCGGGATCCGCTTCGAGGTCGTAAAAGCACTGGCAGCGCTGGTTAATCACCAGGTGTATCCTTGCATTCCCAAAAAGGGCTCAGTCGGCGCCTCGGGCGATCTTGCACCATTGGCACATATGAGCACAGTACTGCTCGGTGAAGGCCAAGCCCGGTACAAAGGGGAAGTTATTTCTGGGGAGGCTGCACTCAAAATTGCGGGCCTATCGCCCATCACTCTTGGACCAAAAGAAGGACTCGCGCTGCTCAATGGCACGCAGGCCTCTACCGCTTTTGCGCTTGAAGGCTTGTTTGAAGCCGAAGATTTATACGCCGCGGCCACTGTCTGTGGCGCATTATCGGTAGAGGCCGCGCTTGGTAGCCGCCGGCCGTTTGACCCACGCATTCATGCCGTGCGTGGCCATCAAACGCAAATGGATGCCGCTGCCGCTTATCGTCACTTGTTGGACGAAAGTAGCGACATTGGCAACAGCCATCAAAATTGTGAAAAAGTGCAAGACCCCTACTCATTGCGTTGCCAACCACAAGTGATGGGCGCGTGCTTGCAACAAATTCGCCATGCCGCTGACGTGCTCACCACCGAGGCAAATGCCGTATCTGACAACCCGCTCGTGTTCCCAGACGATGGCGATATTATTTCCGGCGGCAACTTCCACGCCGAGCCGGTCGCGATGGTCGCGGATAACTTAGCCCTCGCGATTGCCGAAATCGGCAGCTTATCAGAGCGCCGCATGGCCTTACTGATTGATAGCAACTTGAGTAAACTCCCGCCATTTTTGGTCAATAACGGCGGGGTCAACTCCGGCTTTATGATCGCCCAAGTCACCGCTGCTGCACTGGCAAGCGAAAATAAGACTTTGGCTCACCCGGCATCTATCGATAGCTTGCCCACGTCTGCCAACCAAGAAGATCATGTCTCCATGGCGACTTTCGCTGCGCGTCGCTTGCATGACATGAGTGCCAACACCCGCGGCATTTTGGCCGTTGAGCTACTTTCGGCCAGCCAAGGGATTGATTTTCGCGCGCCCAATAAAACCTCTCAGCGCTTAGAGCAAGCCAAAGCCGAGTTACGCGGCGTGGTGCCGTTTTACGACAAAGACCGCTACTTTGCGCCTGATATCGAAAAGGCCAATGCGCTGGTGCAAACCGGTACCTATAACCGACTAATGCCCTCTGGCTTACTCCCTAGCCTGTAAAGTATTTACCCGCAAAAACGGCTCCTTATGAGCCGTTTTTTATTCAATTTGCCGCCATCTCCACAGAACCCAATGCGCTGGTGCAAACCGGTACCTATAACCGACTAATGCCCTCTGGCTTACTCCCTAGCCTGTAAAGTATTTACCCGCAAAAACGGCTCCTTATGAGCCGTTTTTTATTCAATTTGCCGCCATCTCCACAGAAC
>NZ_MUFH01000019.1:0-20742 GCF_001996115.1 Salinivibrio sp. MA427 | reverse complement strand
CGCTGGAGCGGCTCGATGATTTGTCGCATCTGAATGATTTTGATGCCGCGATTAATTTGGCCGGTGAACCTATCGCCGATCAACGTTGGAGTGAGCAACAAAAAGGGAATATTTGTACCAGCCGCTGGGGGCTAACCGAAAAGCTGGTTGAAAAAATCCATGCCAGCAGCACCCCACCTCACACCTTTATTAGTGGCTCGGCGGTGGGGTATTACGGCGATCAGCAAGATCGCGCCTTTGATGAAACCTTGATGGTTCATGCCGATGACTTTGCCCAGCACGTGTGTCATCAGTGGGAGAAAATTGCACTGAAAGGCGCCTCAACCAACACCCGGGTGTGTTTGCTGCGCACCGGCGTGGTGTTAAGCGCCGAGGGGGGCGCGTTGAAACGGATGATGCTGCCTTACAAGCTTGGGCTCGGAGGCCCGATCGGCAAAGGGCAGCAATATATGCCGTGGATTCATATTGATGACATGGTCGGTGCCATTATCCACCTGCTCAACACCCCTGAGCTCAAAGGGCCGTTTAACTGCACCGCCCCGGAGCCGGCGACCAATAAACGGTTTAGCCAGGCGCTCGCCAGTGCCTTAAAACGCCCGCATGTGTTCTTTGTTCCCACACTCGCGATCAAAACCATGATGGGCGAAGCCTCGCACTTGTTGCTCGATAGCCAGCGCGCCTTGCCGCATGCGTTAGAGGACTCAGGCTTTGAGTTCCAGCACCCCAAGGTGGAAGAGGCGATGCAGTCTTTATTTAAATAGCGGCTTTTGCCTTTCGCACAAGTGTGTTACTGGCCGGATTTTGCTGGACGTTTGATACAAAAAAGCGGGTATCAATTTTCTTGATACCCGCTTTGTTATGTGTAAAACGAGGATGCTTTACACCCGCACCGTGTTAACGCCGTTGCGGGTCAATCAGTTTACCCAGCATTGAGGCGACGGTGACAAACACCAACCCCACTGCTAACACCGGTAGCACCGCCCAAAGCTCGGGATGCAAACGCACTTCCATTTCAAAGCCCCATTTGAGCAGCCCTGCCATCGCCGCTTCAGCGCCAAGCACCGCCATTAACCCCGACACCAAGGCCATCACCCCATACTCACTCCACAGAGTGCGTTGAATACGGGTGCGGCTGGCCCCCAAGGTGCGGTAGAGGTTAATTTCCTGCTGGCGTTCGCTCAGGCTGATACGCAGCAAGGTCAGCAGCAGTAGCAAGCCGCTGATCACCGCTAGCCCTGCCAATACAGAGAGCGACAAGCCAATTTGACGCAAAATCGATWGAATACGACTGCTCATGGTGCGTAAATCGAGCAGCGTGACGGTTGGGTATTCCCGCGCCAACCGATTGAGCAATGACGTTTGTGATTCATCGAGCCGGAAGCTCACCAACCAGTTGGCCGGTTTGTCGGCGAGAGTGTCACGATCGAAAATAAAATAGAAGTTAGGCCGCATGTTGCGCCATTCTACTTCACGAATCGAGTTGACCGTGGCGGTAAAGTCTTGGCCGGTGACGCTAAAGGTGAGGCTGTCGCCAATCTCAATCCCTAAACGCGCGGCAATATCCGCTTCCACCGAGACGCCATTTTCGGTTGGCCAGTCGCCCGCAAGCACCTTATTATGCGAAGGCAAGGTTTCACGCCAGGTAAAGTTAAGCTCTCGGCGCAGCGCTTCATCGGCTTCATCACGCTCGGCTTCATCGGTGGAAACCTGATAGCGCTCGCCATTTTTGCCCACTAACCGGCCGCGCACGATCGGATACGCATCGGATCGCATCAAGCTGGCTTGGTCGAGCTCCCCCACGTAGTCTTGTTGCGCACTTGGTGCAATGTTCATGGCAAACACATTGGGCGCATCGGGTGGTAGCATCCGTCCCCAATCGGCGAGCAAATCGGTACGCAGCAGCCAGATGATCGCCAACAGCATAAAGGAGATCGCCAAAGCCCCTAGCTGCACGCTGCTAGCCAGTTTGTTGCGGGTAATTCGGCTAAGAGCCAGTTTTACCGACGGCGCGCGCACGCGCGATTTCACCAGCTTGAGCAGGCCTAAGCCAGCCAATGCGAGCAGCACGATCATCGCTGCCATCGCCGCTAACACACTCCATAATAAGGTGTTATCAAACGCCCACAGCGCAAGCGCGCCAACCGGAATCGCTATCAGGATAGCGGCGGTACCACGACGATGCCGCCCGCTGCCAGCCTGCGATTGCACGGCTGCCAACGCGGGCGCATCCAGTAATTTCAGCAATGGCACGCCCAGTGCAGGTAATGCCACCAGCAAAGCAACCCCTGGCGCGAGCACCCATGGCACCCAGCCGTAACTGGGCAGCGGTGAGGGCAATACATCGGTTAGTGGTAAACGCAGGAGCACTTCCAACAGGTAGCCGGCGCCTAAGCCCACCACGGTCGCTAACACAAACAATAAGGTAAGCTGACGCGCTAACCAGCGCCGCACCCACTGCTGACTGGCGCCCAGACTTTTTAGCATCGCCACCAAATCGGCGCGACTTTTGGCATAGTGCTGACACGTGAGCGTTAAGGTGGCCGCGGCCATCACAATCACTAAAACGACGGTAAGAGATAAATACTGGCGGCTGCGATCCAGCATATCGCCAGTACGATCAGAGGTGTTTTCATCCACCCAGCGCTCGCCGTCTTGCAGCGTATAGCTGTCCCTWGCGGCACTTAAACTTGGCTCATCACCGGTTAAGAAATAACGATAACGTACCCGGCTCCCTTCGCGTACCACGCCGGCGGCAGGCACATCATCACGGTGCATCATCACCGCAGGCATTTGGCTAAAGGGATTAAACGACAGCTCTGGCTCGGCGGCCAAGGTGCCACTGACGCTTAGATCAAGATTACCAATCGAGACCTTATCGCCCGGCTTAACATCGAGCAAACTAAACACCCGCTCAGACAGCCATAGCTCACCGGGCTGAATGCGTCGATCTCCCGTTAGGGCTTGGCCGTTTTGCTCCAACACCAGATCGCCACGCAACGGATAGAGGCTATCCACCGCTTTCACGCTCACCAGCTGCATGTTTTGTTCGCTGAACGCCATGGTGCCAAAGCGGGTTTGTGCTGATACCGTGGTGCCCGCTTGTTTAAAGGTCTCAATTTGCTCGGTGTTCACAGGCTGGCGCGTGCTTAACACGGTATCAGCAGCAATCAGGTTGCGCCCTTGTTGGGTGAGGACGTTTTCAATCCGATCGGCCAATGCGGAAAGCGCGAACACGCAGGTGATAATCAGCGCCAGCGCCACCGCCACCGGCCATATCTGTCCATGCAAAAGCTCTCGCCACGCCCAGCGGTTAAGCAGTCCATTATTACTCGCCATTGACGTGCTCCTGTAGTTTGCCGCTGTCCATCATCAAGGTACGCTGACAGCGTTTGGCCAGCGCCGGATCGTGAGTGACCAACACCAAGGTAGTGCCATGCTTTTCATTCAGCTCAAACAGTAAATCAATAATGGTTGCGGCGGTTTTTTGGTCGAGGTTACCGGTTGGCTCATCGGCAAATAACACGTGCGGGCGGATAATAAAGGCGCGCGCGAGGGCAACACGCTGTTGTTCGCCGCCAGAGAGCTGTGAAGGTAAGTGTGTTTCTCGTCCTTGCAATCCTACCGAGGCCAGCAGTTGCTTGGCGCGGGTTTCGTCTTCGTTTTCGCCACGAATGGTCAGTGGTAGCATCACATTTTCTAATGCATTCAGTGATGGCACTAAAAGAAAGCTTTGGAACACAAACCCTACCGATTCCGCGCGCAGGGCGGCACGGGCATCTTCGTCCAAGGTGGAAAGCTTGTGCCCAAGCAGATCGACTTCACCTTCACTGGGCGTATCTAACCCGGCAAGCAAGGTCATAAGGGTCGATTTTCCCGCGCCCGACACGCCCATTARYGCAATCGACTCRCCYGCCTCGATTTGTAGCGAGACATCCTGCARAATGGTAAGCGGCTGTTCGCGTGTCACGACATGTTTTGCAATTTTTTCGGCTCGAATAACAGGAGAGGCCATGTTACGCATCCTTACTTTGTTGTGTTTTTTGTGGGTGAGCAGTGCGAGTGCACAAACGCTCCTCGTCCTCGGTGATAGCCTAAGCGCTGGCTACCAAATGGCAGCTGAACAAGCCTGGCCTGCCAAGCTACCGCGCGCGCTGCAAGATCGCGACCTTGATGTTAAGGTGATCAATGCCAGTATCTCGGGTGACACCACAGGCAATGGCCTACAACGTTTGCCGCAACTGCTTGAGCGCCACCAACCTGAGTGGGTGCTGATCGAGCTCGGCGGCAATGATGGCCTGCGGGGTTGGCCGTTCAACCGTATACGAGACAACCTTAAGCAATTGATCACTCAGGCACATACGGGCGATGCCAAGCCGTTGTTAGTACAAATCCAGATCCCGCCCAATTACGGCCAGCGCTATGCGCAAGGGTTTGCTGATATTTATCCTACACTGGCAGAGCAAACACAAACCCCCTTACTGCCCTTTTTTATGGAGTCTGTGATCCAAAAGCCTGAATGGATGCGTGATGATGGCATTCATCCGATGCCGGCCGCCCAAACGTGGATTGCCGAGTTTATGGCAGAGCAACTGGTACCGTATCTGTCACAGCCTGACAGTTAATCAACAATAATCAACCAATAGGGATAACGATGACAGCCACCCCCCCTTTAAAAAACGCGATCCTTATCACCGGTTGTTCAACAGGGATCGGTTTTGCCTGTGCCAACGCCTTGCATGCTCAGGGCCACACGGTGATCGCAAGCTGCCGACAAGCGGAGGATGTCACACGGTTGCAGCAACAAGGATTAACCTGCATTCAGTTAGACGTCTCGGACAGCAACAGTATTGATCGCGCGGTGGCCACGATTGATGAAATGACCGGTGGGGTCTTGTTTGGCCTCTTTAATAATGGCGCTTACGGCCAACCTGGTGCGCTGGAAGATTTGCCCACCGGCGCGCTGCGCGCTCAGTTTGAGACCAATGTGTTTGGCTGGCACCATTTAACCCAAGCCTTATTGCCGATGCTGCTCAGTCATAGCGGGGGACGGATTGTGCAAAACAGCTCGGTGCTTGGCATTGTCGCGCTCAAATACCGTGGAGCCTACAATGCGAGTAAATTTGCGCTTGAAGGCTGGACCGATACCCTGCGTTTAGAACTGAGCGATACGCCGATTAAGGTGAGCTTGATTGAGCCTGGCCCGATTGAAACGGCGTTTCGTGCCAATGCGCTCAGCGCCTTTAAACACTGGGTCGACCCGAATAAAAGTCGCCACCAGCAAGCCTATCAAAGCCAAATCGACCGTCTTGCTGCAGACGAAGGCGGCAACAAATATACCCTACCCGCCGACGCGCTGGTTGCGCCACTGACGCATGCCTTGTTCTCGCCTCGCCCCAAGGTGCGTTATCGCGTCACTCAACCCACCGTATGGATGGCGATTCTCAAGCGACTGCTCCCTAGCCGTTGGCTGGATCGGGTCTTGCTCAAAGGCAGTTAATGCAACAATAAGCCGTCGCGGTAAAAAATGTGCTGACTGCCTCATTTGTCATACTTTTGTCACAGAGGTGGGCTAATCTAATTTGTAATGACGACAAAGGCTTTGGGCAACGGGGCCTTCTTGTTAGCAGGTAGCATTATAAAGATAAACACAACAACAGGAGCCGGCGGATGACCTTACATCAGTTAAACTGGCTCTGCTTGAGCGTCGCATTGTGCGTGGTGCTCTTGTTCTAACCCGCACGTGTTATTGTTAAAACGTCGCTTGTTTGCAGACCGACGAAATAGGCCACCAAAAGGTGGCTTTTTCGTTTCTCGCCCCCTTGTCGGCTTTGCACATTCCATCGAGCTTAAACACGCAATTACAGGGCCAGTTGCTTGAATTTCTGCGCGTTTGCCCCCACCCTTAGTGAAAATCCATATCGTCAGGATCCATGATGAACGCAAACTATATCGTCGAATTAACCGAGCATAATTTTCAGCAAATTCTCGAATCATCGTCACGCACGCCTGTGCTGATTTACTTTTGGGCCAATATGATGCCCGAAAGCGTGGAGCTAAAACCCACCGTCGAACAAATTGCTCACGACAGTCATGGCACCTTTACCCTTGCAACCATTGATTGTGAAGCGCAACAAATGATTGCCGCCCAATTCGGTGTCCGTGCGCTTCCAACGCTGGCATTGTTCRAAAATGGTCAGCCAGTGGACGGTTTAGCTGGCCCACAAAACTACGACACAGTGCGCGAAATGCTTGATAAGCACCTACCTAGTCAAGAGAGCCAAGCCTTTGATCAGGCGCGCCAGTTAATGGCAGAGGGCAATTATACCGATGCGCTTGTGATCATTAAGCCGCTGGAGTCCAGCCTTGGCGATAAAGCGGAATACAAGCTTGCCCTTGCAGAATGCTTGGTAGAAACCCACCAGTTTGATGCCGCACAAGCCATTCTTGAGACCATTTTGCTGCAAGATCAAGACGCGACTTATAAGTCATTGATCGCAAAAATTGAATTGCACCATCAAGCCGCAGATGGCCCCGAAATTCGACGCCTGCAAGCGGCGCTTGAAGAAAATCCAGGGGATGCAGGTGTCGCGTACGAGCTGGCTTTGCAGTTTAATCACATTAACCGCAGTGAAGATGCGCTTGAACTCTTGATGGGTATTTTGCGTCGCGATCTTAATTACGCCGACGGTGAAGCCAAGAAAACCTTCATGGATATTTTGGCAGCACTCGGCCAAGGCAACGAGATCGCCTCACGCTATCGCCGCCAGCTCTATTCACTGCTTTACTGATCGTTTAATTGACTGCTGGCGATTGGGTCCCCGATGCGCAACAACTTGTGGCATCGGCTTTTAAATCGCCTAACTCACTGTCACCGCGCAGTGCTTCGATAATCGGACACTGCGCGTCACCATCGCCCGGACAAGCCTGAGTCAAGGCATGCAGTGTGGTTTTCATCGCCGCCAACTCTGCGATTTTTTCATCAATTTCGACCAGTTTACTCTCTGATCGCGCTTTGACATCGGCACTACGCAAAGACGGATCGCGCGATAACGCCAATAAATCGCCACTCTCATCTAATGTAAAACCCACCAGCCGTGCACGGCGAATCATTTGTAGCTCACTGACATGCTGTTCGCCGTAATCCCGGTAACCATTATCGGCACGATGCGGCGGGGTGATCAGTCCTTTTTGTTCATAAAAGCGGATGGTTTTGCTGGTTAAGCCGGTTTTTTCGGCCACTTGTTGAATTTTCATATTCGTCGCTTGACCTTCCAGTAACTATAAGGTTTACAGTTTAGCTTAACTGAAATTGCGACAACCGCCAACATCTCACGATGAGAGGCTATCAAGGAGAGGCAATGACGACGACCGACACCAAGATCACCTATTACACACTGCCGTTAAGTGGCCTAAGCTGCCAAGGCTGTGTGAAAAAAGTGACGAAAGCGCTCGAGGATATCGACGGCGTTCGCATTGAGGACGTTGACACCCAATCACTCTCGCTTGAGACCTGGGGCGAAAGCGAACAATATTCTCTTCGCCAAGCCGTCTCAGCAATTGAATCGCTTGGCCATCATGTCGGCTACCGCCATCATTTCACGTTAAGTGGCTTAAACTGTGGCCGCTGTGTCGCTAAAGTAGAAGCAGCATTGGACGAGCAGCCCACCGTGTTTACACACGCCGTCAGTAAAACCCATGCCGAGGTGCACACGAGCTTGAGTGCTGATGCACTGATTGAGATTATCCACCAGCTGGGTTATCAAGCGGCGCGCGCATCTGATAATGACGCAAACGTGAGCACTGACAACGAATCACCAGCGCAGACAGACGCACGTAACGCGAATCCAGAAACCTCAGAAGCCTCAGAAGCCTCAGAAGCCTCAGAAGCCTCAGAAGCCAAGTCATCCTCGGTCGATAATCCTGCAGATTCAAGCAAGGCCAGCCGTCAGCAATACGTATTATCCGGTATGACCTGCGCAAGCTGCGTGCAAAGCGTAGAAAACGCGATTAGCGGTGTGGATGGCGTGGCGAACGTGAGCGTTAACCTAGCCGAGCGTAGCGCGATTGTTAAAGGCAGTGCATCGTCAGACGCCATTGTTGCGGCAGTAGCAAACGCTGGCTATGGCGCGGAAAAAGTCGAAGACGATAATGATCGGCGTGAGCGCCAGCAAACCCAGCAAGCCAACGAGCTAAAAAACTTTAAACGCAGTACGTTCGCGGGCTTAGGCTTGGGGGCGCCACTGATGGCTTGGGGCGTATTCGGTGGCAGTATGACCATTCAATCGAGCCAAGATCAGTGGGCGTGGGGCGCCATTGCGGTGGTAACCCTCTTGCTTCTTGCAACCGGTGGCCGTCACTTCTTTGCCAATGCCTGGCAAGCGCTGATGCACAAACGTGCCACCATGGATACGTTGGTGGCGCTCGGTACCGGTGCCGCGTGGCTGTATTCCACCGCGGTGGTCATCGCACCTGCATTATTCCCAGAGCAAGCCCGTCATGTGTATTTTGAAGCCTCAGCCATGATCATTGGTTTGATTAGCTTAGGCCATGCGATTGAAGCACGTGCCCGTGCCAATACGTCTAAAGCACTCGACCAATTACTTGATTTACAGCCACCTACAGCCTTAGTCATTGAAAACGGACAAGAAACAGAGCGTCCGCTTGATGAAGTGAAACAGGGAATGACACTGCGGGTTAAACCTGGCGCTAAGGTACCGGTTGATGGTGAAGTGGTTGATGGCAGCAGCTATATCGACGAATCCATGCTGACCGGTGAGCCTGTGCCTGTTCATAAAACAGCGGGGGACACGCTTCATGCCGGGACCGTGAACCAAAAAGGTGGCTTAACCTTTAAAGCCACTGGTGTGGGCAGCGATACCATGTTGGCACGTATTATTGATTTGGTGCGCGAAGCGCAAAGTAGTAAGCCTGAACTGGCGAAGCTTGCCGACCGTATTTCAGCGGTATTTGTGCCTATCGTGGTCGCCATTGCCATTGTTACCGCGGCTATCTGGTATTTTGTTGGTCCAGAGCCGTCGGTCAGCTACATGCTGGTCACCGCGACCACAGTGTTGATCATCGCCTGCCCCTGCGCGCTTGGCTTGGCGACCCCTCTATCCGTTACCGCTGCGGTGGGTCGCGCCGCCGAAGTCGGGGTCTTAATCCGTGATGCTGATGCGCTGCAAACCGCGGCAAAACTGCACACCTTGGTGTTTGATAAAACGGGCACACTGACCCGCGGCCAGCCCGAAGTCACGCATGTGAATGCTATTCACGGCGACCAAGAGCGCCTCATGGCAATTGCTGCCTCACTGGAGCAACACTCCGAGCACCCATTGGCCCAAGCGATTGTTGGCTATGCCAAGCAGCAGACACTTGCGTTGCCGACATCAAATGACTTTAACAGTGAATCTGGCAAAGGGATCCAGGCCAAGATCGAGGGTGAACGTTACTACATCGGCAACCAAGCGTGGATGCAAGCACAAGGGATAGATACTGACGCCCACCAAACCGATATCGACGCCATGACTCAGCGTGGCGAAACCGCGATTTACCTTGCCAATGCGGACAGCGTACAAGCGCTGATTGGTGTCAGTGACCCGATTCGTGATGATGCCATAGACGCGATCGCTCGCCTGCAACAACAGGGCCTTGAGGTGATCATGCTCTCTGGCGACCACCCAGATACCGCCAATGCGATTGGCCACCTTGGCGCCTTGGCAGACGCCATTGGGCTATCTCAAGCCGCGGTACGCAACATGAAACAAAATCTCTTTGGTGCCTTTATCTACAACACCTTGGGGATCCCGATCGCCGCCGGCATCCTTTACCCCTTTACCGGCATGTTGCTCAGCCCGGTGATCGCGGGTGGCGCAATGGCGCTCTCTTCGATCACGGTGGTGACCAATGCTAACCGATTACGTTTTTTCAAAATAAAATCAGACGATAAGTAACAAGGAGCGATAATGAAGCGTTTACAACTACTTGTAGCAACAGTGGGCCTAATGAGTGCCTCGGCGATGGCCGCGAGCGGTGTGGTGTATAAATCCCCCAGCTGTGGCTGCTGCGACGATTGGGTTGAGCATATGGAGCAAGCCGGCTTTGAGCTAGAGGTAAAACCGCATGACAACATGGCGTCAGTCAAGCAAGACATGGGCGTCCCAGCTGATATGCAGTCATGTCATACCGCACGTATTAATGGCTATGTGATTGAGGGACACGTTCCTGCCCAAGAGGTGAAAAAGCTCCTGGCCACCAATACGGGGTTAGAAGGACTGGCCGTTGCAGGCATGCCGATTGGCTCACCAGGTATGGAATTCGGCGATCGTCAACAGCCTTATACGGTCATGGCGTTTGATAAGGCAGGCAATACCCAAGCATTCCAGCACTACCCTAAGCCTTAAGTGCTGGACCGAGAAAACGAAAAAACCCCAGCCAAAAGGCTGGGGTTTTGCGTTGGTCAGTGAAGAGGGATTTGATGGGGCGGCCCCCGCGGGACCGGCTCCCGGCCCCCGACCAAATACGCTCTCCACTACCTGGATAGTGGTCGGTGAAGAGGGATTCGATGCGACCGGGCTCCCGGCCCCCGACCAAATGCGCTCTCCACTACCTGAATAGTGGTCGGTGAAGAGGGATTCGAACCCCCGACCCTCTGGTCCCAAACCAGATGCGCTACCAAACTGCGCTATTCACCGACATATCGCTTAGTGCGAAAATAATGGGGTGGCTGACGGGACTTGAACCCGCGACAACTGGAATCACAATCCAGGGCTCTACCAACTGAGCTACAGCCACCACTGATTTTCTGCCATATTCCTTATCCCGGAATGGCGCGCCCGACAGGATTTGAACCTGTGACCTTTGGCTTCGGAGGCCAACACTCTATCCAACTGAGCTACGGGCGCTTGCCCCGTTGGCGGTGTCGAATATTACGGATATCACCACCAGCCGTCTAGCATTWTTTTTAATTTTTTTACTGACTGGTCTCTTTTTCAACAAATCGCGTAGAAATCGTCAGTAAGGTCTCTATTATAACGGTTTAACGTAACAATCTAAAGCGCTATAATCACCTAATCTTTACACGGGGTTAACCTAGCGAGGTTGGCAAATCCGTTGAGACGAGACTGACAGGCCGCAACCGAATCACTCTTGATTGATTCACCCCTTAAGGTTGGCGGCAAATAACATAAAAAAGGCGTTAAGCCACCAGTAATGTGGGAGTGTCATTGTGAGCGCAAAGGGAAAAAGTCTAGGTCGTATTATGGTTGCCTCGGTAGCAGCCCTACTATTTGCTTCTGCTGCGCAAGCATTAGAAGTGTCTGAACAAGAAAAAGCCGCCATCGCCGAGCGCATTGCACCTGTGGGTGACGTGTATATTGATGGAGAAGCCCCCACGCAAACGGCGGCAGCAGAGCCAACTGGCCCACGCAGCGGTGATCAGGTCTATAATACTTACTGCACAGCCTGTCACGGCACAGGCGCAGCTGGCGCCCCTAAAATCGGTGATGCCGCCGCTTGGGGTCCACGTGTTGATAAAGGCATGGAAACCCTAGCCAAACATGCGATCAACGGTTTTAATGCGATGCCTGCCAAAGGCACCTGTATGGACTGCTCGGATGATGAAATCGTCGCGGCTATCGAGCACATGCTCGACGCACTCTAATAGCACTGCTCATCAATCGTTTGACAGTAACGCCGCCTTCGCGGCGTTACTTATTTTGTTGTGGCTTGATAAGCTCGCCAAACTGACGCCTTTCTTTGCAAACGACAAAGGTCAGCGCCTTTTGCGCACGGGTCAATCCGACGTAAGCTAAACGCCGCTCTTCGTCGATATTATCTTCATCAATACTCGATTGATGAGGCAACAAGCCTTCTTCCATACCGATCAAATACACGTATGGAAATTCTAGCCCTTTCGATGCGTGCAACGTCATCAGCTGTACTTGGTCAGCCTCGTCATCATCTTCGCCTCGCTCCATCATGTCACGCAGCGTCAGGCGCTGAACCACTTCTCGCAGGCTTCGTTCAACCTGATCCGGATTATCCCCCTGAAGATCAGCGACAATCCAACTGTGAAGCTGTGAGACGTTTTTCATCCGCATCTCTGCCACTTTGGGACTGGATGAACTCTCATACAGCCAATCTTCATACTGTGTATCTCGCAACAGTGATCGTATCGCGGACACGGTATCGCCCCGCTCAGCCTGATCAGACAGTTCAACAATCCACCGCGTAAACGCTTGCAGGGCAGCCAGCCCTCGCCCAGATAAATGCTGGGTCAGGCCTAACTCAAAGCTCGCCGCAAACAAGCTCTTGCCGCGCTGATTGGCATAACTGCCGAGTTTTTCTAATGTCACCGGGCCAATTTCGCGTCGCGGCGTATTCACTACGCGCAAAAACGCATTGTCGTCATCTGGGTTGGTCAACAAGCGCAAATAGGCCATGATGTCTTTAATTTCGGCGCGCGAGAAGAAGGACGTGCCGCCTGATATTTTATACGGGATACGATTTTGTATCAGGGCTTTTTCAATCAAACGCGATTGGTGATTGCCACGGTATAAGACCGCGTAATCTTTGTATTGCGTACGCCCTAAAAAACGGTGGCCTATCAGTTCCCCAACCACACGTTCCGCTTCATGCTCTTCGTTATTGGCAATCAGCACTTTGAGCATGTCGCCATCGGGCAAGGCAGAAAATAGCGTTTTTTCGAATACATGGGGGTTATTGGCTATCAAGATATTGGCTGCACGCAGTATTCGACTGGTTGAGCGGTAATTTTGCTCCAACTTCACCACATGCAGACGCGGAAAGTCTTGTTGTAAGTACACCAGGTTTTTCGGCTGAGCGCCTCGCCAGGAGTAAATCGATTGGTCATCATCCCCTACCACGGTAAAGCGTGATCGCTCACCCACCAGCAGCTTCACCAATTGATACTGGCTGGTGTTGGTATCTTGATACTCGTCGACCAATAAATAGCGAATACGTGCTTGCCAACGCTCACGCACGGTTTGGTTTTGGCTAAGTAGCGCCACCGGCATCAAGATAAGATCATCAAAATCGAGCGCGTTATAGGCCCGCWTTTGTTTTTGATAGCGCGCATAGCAGGCGGCAAATAACTGGTCCCGCTCACCTTGTGCTTGCGCCAGCGCTTCATCGGGTCCCAACATGGCATTTTTCCAGTTGGAGATGGTGTGCACCAATTGACGCAGCAAGTCTTTATCATTATCTAGCTCTTGTTCGGTCAGAGCTTTGAGTAGCGCTAATTGGTCTTGATCATCAAACAACGAAAAGCCCGCTTTTAACCCCAAGGTTTTGTATTCTCGGCGGATAATATTCAGGCCCAAGGTATGAAAGGTTGACACCATCAAGCCGCGCGATTCTTGCTTACCCAAGCTTTGTGCCACGCGCTCTTTCATCTCTCGTGCCGCTTTGTTCGTGAAAGTCACCGCGGCAATATGACGCGCTTTATAGCCACATTGTTGAACCAAATAGGCGATCTTATGCGTAATCACGCGTGTTTTTCCCGAGCCTGCGCCAGCTAACACCAGACAGGGGCCAGAAATATGGCGGACTGCATCCGATTGCGCAGGATTAAGCTTCATGATGGCGGCACCTCGTTAATGGCTGAGAGGGCATTGTAGAAGGAATCTTACTGATGTCTATCTCACCCAAGCAAGGCTCAACAAGCTTGCTACAATTTATGCTTGTCATACGCACAAAATTCACTCTAAAATGAATGAACGTTCATTCACTAGTAAGTTCATCATCAATGGACAAACGTACGCAAATATTCGCGGCGACAGAGCAACTGATTGCCACGCGTGGGCTCGACAAGGTCTCAATGCATCAGGTCGCCACCCAAGCGCAAGTGGCCGCCGGCACCATTTATCGCTATTTTAACGATAAAGAAGACTTGCTTCGTCAACTGTCTATGCACCTTATGATGCAATGTGCGACCCATATTCAACAGGGGGTAAAGGATGAACCAACCCTAAAAGATCAATTTGAGCGGTTATGGCGCAACACGTGGACCATGATGCTACAACGTGATCACTTATTATTATCTCGTGACCAGTTTGATGCCCTGCCACGCGATGATCAGTCACAAACCCAGCAAGAGCGAGAGGCCTTCTCTGATCTTTATCAAGTCTTTCAGGAAGGTAAGCGGCAAAAGCGCTTTAAGCCACTGGACGATGAGGTGCTCATCACCTTGGGGCTTGAACCCGTTTTTTGTTTAGCTCGCAAACAGGTTCGGGGTGTTATAACTCTAGACAGTTATGCTATCGCAGATGCGATCCAAGCTTGCTGGGATGCAATTTCTCTTCACTAACGACGCTCGGAGCTTACTTCGATGAAAAAATGGTTTTTCTTTATGGTTATCCTTGCACTGCTGCTGTTTGGCAGTGTGATTGGCTTTAACCTATTTAAGCAGCAAAAGGTTGCAGAGTATATGGCAAACATGCCAGAGCCGACGCATCCAGTGACGGCAGTGACCGTTAACGCTGAACCCTGGACACCCACCATGGACGCCATCGGGTTTGTTGAGCCCAATCAAGGGATCACCTTAACCACGCAAATTGCCGGTGTGGTGGATGTGATCAACTTTGAATCAGGCCAAACCGTTAAACGTGGGCAAAATCTGGTTGAACTCGACTCTAGCGTTGAAAAAGCCAACTTGGCAAGTACGCAAGCACGATTACCCGCCGCAGAAGCCAAGTTCAAACGTTATCAAGGACTGTTTACTAAAGGGTCGATTTCTAAAGAAGCATTGGATGAAGCTGAAGCGAATTACCGTTCTTTACAAGCTGACATTAATGCGCTTGAAGCCACCATTGCACGTCGTAACCTTCAAGCTCCCTTTGATGGTGTGATTGGCCTGCGTAATGTATTTATGGGTGAGTACCTGCAGCCAGGTACCGATATTGCTCGACTAGAAGATACCTCGGTAATGAAACTGCGCTTTACCGTGCCGCAAACCGATATCTCGAAGCTCCGTCTAAGCCAGGCATTACGCATTACAGTCGATGCTTATCCTGAAAAAGAATTCATCGGCTCTATCAGTGCTATCGAGCCTGCGGTCAACAGCCAGAGCGGCCTGATTAAAGTGGAAGCCAATATTCCCAACAATGATGGCCAGTTACGCTCAGGGATGTTCGCCCGCGCCGATATCGTTTTGCCGACGGTTGAGAATCAAATAGTGATTGATCAAACCGCGATTAACTTCAATCTATACGGTGAAAGTGTGTATGTAATCCGTGAAGAAGATGGAGAAAAGCGCGCTTATCAACAAGTCCTTAAAGTCGGCGAGCGTCGTGGCCATCAAGCACGCATTATCGACGGTCTAAAGCCTGGTGATCAGGTTGTTACGTCCGGCCAGGTGCGCTTAAGCAATGGCTCTAAAGTGAAAATCGTCGACAACGACGCTCTCACTCCACCAGAACAATTACCTCAATTGTAAGACGAGGATGTGATGCGCTTTACTGATATTTTTATCCGGCGCCCAGTGCTAGCTGCGTCAATCAGTATTCTGATTGCGCTGCTCGGTTTGCAGTCTTTATTTAAGATGCAAGTTAGGGAATACCCGGAGATGACCAATACCGTGGTCACCATCACAACCAGCTATTATGGTGCCAGTGCTGACTTGATTCAGGGTTTTATTACCACCCCGCTCGAGCAAGCTGTCGCCCAAGCTGACAATATTGACTTTATGACCTCAGAATCGGTGCTGGGATCATCGACAATCACGGTCAACATGAAGCTAAATACCGATCCGAATGCCGCCTTGGCAGATATACTGGCCAAAGTCAATTCGGTAAGGGCACAGCTCCCGGCAGAATCAGAAGATCCGTCCGTATCCATGTCGACCGGCTCTACGACCGCCGTCATGTATATCGGTTTTACCTCGCCAGAACTCGACTCGAGCCAGATCACTGATTATCTTGAGCGCGTGGTTAAACCCCAATTGTTTACCGTGGGTGGGGTGTCAAAAATCGATCTATATGGCGGGGTGAAGTACGGCTTACGTGTATGGCTTGATCCTGAAAAGATGGCGGCCTTTAAGCTAAGTGCCACTGATGTCATGTCAGTACTCGATGCCAATAACTACCAGTCGGCAACCGGTCAAGCTACCGGTACCTTTATGGTCTACAACGGCAGTGCGGATACGCAAGTTTCAACGCCGGAAGAGTTAGCCAAACTGGTGGTTGATACACAAGATGGCCGCGTCGTGCGGTTAGGCGATATTGCTAACGTCTCGCTGGAAAAAAGTCACGACCGAGTCCGAGCGCTTGCCAATGGTTCCGAGGCAGTTGTCGCAGCCATTAACGCTACCCCCTCAGCCAACCCGATCAATATTGCTGCCGACGTGATGGATATGTTGCCCGAAGTGGAACGTAACATGCCCAGCAACATTGAGATGAACGTGTTGTATGACTCGTCGAATGCGATCAATGAGTCAATCAATGAGGTAATCAAAACCATCATCGAAGCCGCGTTAATTGTGTTGGTGGTTATTACTCTGTTCTTGGGCTCGTTCCGCGCGGTAATCATCCCCATTATTACCATCCCGCTGTCGCTGATTGGTGTAGCGCTAGTGATGGAAATGATTGGCTTCTCACTGAACTTAATGACGCTACTGGCCATGGTTCTGGCCATCGGCTTGGTGGTCGATGACGCCATTGTGGTGCTCGAGAATATCGACCGTCATATTAAGTTAGGTGAGTCGCCGTTCCGTGCCGCCATCATTGGTACCCGTGAGATAGCGGTGCCCGTTATTTCTATGACGCTAACACTGGCAGCCGTTTATGCCCCTATCGCCATGATGGGCGGGATCACCGGCTCCCTGTTTAAGGAGTTTGCATTAACGCTTGCTGGGGCGGTGTTTGTGTCCGGTATTGTGGCACTAACGCTCTCGCCGGTGATGTGTGCGACCTTGTTAAAAGCCAATGCGCAACCGAGTCGTTTTGAGTTAGCGGTACATCGCTTCCTTGATGGGATGACAGATAAGTATGCGCGTATGCTCAGCAAGGTGATGGAGCGCCGTCCGGTGATCGTGACGTTTGCGGTGATTGTATTCGCTTCCCTGCCGGTGCTGTTTAGCTTTATTCCTAGTGAGCTTGCTCCGTCAGAGGATAAAGGCGTGGTGGTCATGATGGGTACTGCGCCCTCCACCGCTAACTTGGATTACATCCAAAATAGCATGGCGGAAGTGAACCAAAAACTGGACCAGCAACCCGAAGTGGCTTTCTCACAAGTTTTCTCCGGGGTACCTAAGTCGAATCAAGCCTTTGGTATCGCCTCATTAGTACCTTGGAGCGAGCGGGAAGCGAGCCAGTCTGAGGTAGTCAAACGCATGGCGAATGAAGTGAAGGATATTCCAGGTATGAAGGTCACCACCTTCGAAATGCCGGAATTGCCAGGTGCTTCCTCAGGTTTGCCTATTCAATTTGTGGTGACATCGCCCAATAACTTCGAAAGCCTGTATCAGGTAACCGCTGAAATCATGGGCGAAGTGCAATCAAGCCCAAATTTCGTTTACTCGGAGCTTAACCTTAACTTCGACTCCGCCACCATGAATATCCATATTGATAAGGATAAAGCGGGATCGTATGGCGTCACCATGCGTGATATCGGTACGACGATCGGAACCATGATGGCCGACGGCTACATTAATCGTATTGACTTTGACGGCCGATCGTATGAAGTGATCCCGCAAGTTGAGCGTAAATATCGCCTTAACCCTGAGTCGATCGAAAGCTACTACGTGAGCGCTGCCAATGGTGATTCGATACCTCTCGGCTCTTTGATTGATATTGAAGTGACAGGCGAGCCGCGCTCGTTACCTCATTTTAATCAATTGAATGCCGCGACGATTAGTGCCGTTGCTGCCCCTAGCGTGACCATGGGTACCGCCGTAGAGTGGWTTGAAAGCAAAGCGGCAGARCTGCCAAAAGGGTATCAGCACGATTATCTTGGTGAATCGCGTCAATACGTCACTGAAGGCAGTGCGCTGTATGCAACTTTCTTGTTTGCACTGGCGATTATTTACTTGGTGCTTGCGATTCAGTTCGAATCGCTACTCGACCCTTTGGTGATCTTGGTCTCAGTGCCTCTGGCGATTTGTGGCGCGTTGATTGCTTTGGCCTGGGGGCTGTCATCGATGAATATCTACTCGCAGGTGGGGCTGATAACCTTGATAGGTTTAATTACCAAGCACGGTATTTTGATCTGTGAAGTCGCCAAAGAGCAGCAGCTATATCACCAAGCCAGTCGAATGGAAGCGGTAAAAGAGGCTGCAAAAATTCGTCTGCGTCCGATCTTGATGACAACAGCTGCAATGATTGCAGGCCTTATCCCGCTTATGTTTGCTAGCGGCGCCGGTGCCGAACAACGCTTTAGCATCGGGATAGTCATCGTGGCGGGTCTTGCCATCGGGACATTATTCACGCTATTCGTTCTGCCAGTGATTTATACCTATCTGGCCAGCAAGCACAAGCCGCTGCCGGTGTTTGTCGAAGACGATGAGCTTGATAAGCTCGATGAAGACTATCGTGCATCACATTAATGCATCCTATTAAGGGCCTACGGGCCCTTTTCTTTTGTCATCCTTTCGACAAGCTGTACGTATTTACATAGAATAAAGACAGTTAATGAAGGAGTATTCCATGTTTGACCCGAAAAAACTTGAGCAAATGGCCAAGCAAATTCACGATGCCATGCCTCAGCCTGTTAAAGAGTTAGGCACGGATATGGAAAGCCGTGTGCGCCAAGCCATTCAAGGCCAGCTGACTAAGCTTGACGTGGTAAGCCGTGAGGAGTTTGATGTACAAACTCAGGTATTACTGCGCACGCGTCAAAAGCTCACCGAGCTCGAAGCAAAGCTTGAAGAAATGGAAACAAAGATCGGCCAATCGCAAGATAACCAGCAATAACCGATCGCATCAACGCAAAAAGCCTGACCCTCAGGCCAGGCTTATCTCTGCGTATCATTTCAACTGATGGCAGTCAGTTATCGGGCGCAGTTAGCTATTAAGCGTAATTAGTTATCAAGCGCGATTAATTATCAAGTGCGATCTGCTTCATATCGGTCATATAGCCACGTAACTCTTCACCGATATATTCGATCGGGTGATGACGAATACGGTCATTCACTTCAATCAAGGTGGCGTTATCAACCTGATTAGATGTTTCTGACAATCCTTTGCCAATCACATCCGCGCCCACCGTTGGCATAAAATGCTCGCGCAACAATGGCGTCGCGACATTAGCGAACAAGTAGTTACCGTACTCTGCCGTATCGGAAATAACCACGTTCATTTCGTAAAGACGCTTACGTGCAATGGTGTTGGCAATCAACGGCAACTCATGCAATGACTCGTAATACGCCGACTCTTCCACAATGCCGGATGACACCATGACCTCAAAGGCAAGCTCGACCCCAGCACGCACCATGGCAACCATCAAAATACCGTTATCAAAGAATTCTTGCTCACTGATGCTTACATCCGACTCGGGATAGTTTTCAAACGCGGTCTGTGCCGTTTCCTCACGCCAAGTGAAAAGATCTTTATCGCCATTATCCCAATCGGCCATCATGGTCGCGGAGAAATGGCCAGAGATAATGTCATCCATGTGTTTGTTGTAAAGGGGACGCATAAGCTCTTTAAGCGACTCCGACAGCTCAAAGGCTTTTACTTTCGCGGGGTTGGACAAGCGATCCATCATATGCGTGATGCCACCGAATTTCAGCGCTTCAGTAATCGTTTCCCAGCCATATTGAATAAGTTTCCCCGCATAACCCGGCTCAACACCTTCTGCAATCATTTTCTCATAGCAAACAACCGATCCGGCCTGCAGCATGCCACACAGGATGGTTTGTTCGCCCATCAGGTCTGATTTTACTTCCGCCACAAACGAAGACGCTAGCACCCCGGCACGATGACCGCCGGTTGCGGCTGCCCATGCTTTCGCAACCTCAAAGCCTTCGCCGTTAGGATCATTTTCTGGATGGACCGCGATCAGCGTTGGCACACCAAAGCCGCGTTTATACTCTTCACGCACTTCGGTACCTGGACACTTAGGCGCCACCATAACGACGGTAATATCTTCACGAATGCGCTGACCCACTTCGACGATATTAAAGCCATGAGAGTAACCGAGCGCAGCGCCATCTTTCATCAACGGCATGACGGTCTCTACGACGTTGGAGTGTTGCTTATCTGGGGTCAGATTGATCACCAAATCCGCTTGTGGGATCACATCTTGGTAGCTCCCCACTGTAAACCCATGATCGACCGCGTTTTGGTAAGAAGGACGCTTCTCATCAATCGCCGCCTGACGCAGTGCATAAGCCACATCAAGACCCGAGTCACGCATGTTTAGACCCTGATTAAGCCCTTGCGCCCCACAGCCAACAATCACCACTTTTTTACCTTTGAGGAATTCGGCCTCGTTGGCAAATTCATCGCGCGACATAAATCGACAAACGCCTAATTGTTCCAATTGTTGACGCAAATTCAGGGTATTAAAGTAGTTCGCCATAGGGTGCTCCATTGATTCGAATCCATAATTGGGTGCGTTTTCACCGCTTAATTTTGATACTACCTTAACCATCACATTGCCTAAAGTGATATATTCACAACATGACATTGCAAATAAAGCAAGAACACACCATGAACACCAAACAACTTACGGGTTTTCTTCACCTCTGTGATACCAAAAGCTATACCCGTGCGGCAAAAGCCA
>NZ_MUFH01000189.1:0-5111 GCF_001996115.1 Salinivibrio sp. MA427 | reverse complement strand
GTGTTAGGCAGCGTATCCAATACGGTGCCTTGCATTTCAATTACGTCTTCTTTTGCCATTGAATCCTCTTAGGCTTATTCTGATAGCCAATTTTTTGACCGACAGATAATGCCTCTATTCTGAAAGTCTGTAAAGTTCGGGTGCGAATTTTACCCTGTTGGGGCGCACCTTGCTAGAAAAAATAGCGACTATTGCGGAATAACTGGCCAGGAAAAGGCCCGCCACTGCTGATTAATAAAGCGTTGGTGGGGATAATAGTCTGCTTTATAGCGCATCGCGGCGCAGGCATCGATTTGATAGCCCAAATACAGCCAAGGTAACTGCATCGATTTTGCCAGCTGGAGTTGCGCTTGAATACTCACACGTCCTAATGAAAATCGGTGCTGAGGGTCAAAAAACGTATACAAGGCACTAAGGCCGTCATCCACCACATCGCTCACTGCCACGGCGATCAAGCGTGAACGCTGTTCTTCATTTTGGTACAGATGAATAAAGCGCGGGGTTAGCCAATCACTATGGATAAAATCTAAGAAGTCTTGCCGTTTGGCCGGATACATGTTGCCCTCTGAGTGACGGGCGGTGATATAGCGGTCATACAACTCGAACCAATGGTCATCTAACTGGTCACTGACGTGCATAGTGAGGCGCTTGAGCTGGCTGCGATGTCGCTTTTGACTTTTTGATGGGCGGTAATGGTCGACATCGACTCTCAACGCTTGGCAAGCCTGACAAGAAGGACAATGAGGACGGTAGATGAGATGACCGCTTCGCCGAAAGCCTGCCGCTAACAGCGCGCCATAACGTTCGCGTTGATGGTATTCTGGAGACATCACCACCGCGAGTTGCTCAGTTTGATCAGTAAGATACTGGCAATCAGCGCCTGGTGTGACGCCAACTTGGATTCCAACACTCATGTTATTCTCCAATCGGCAAGACGTTGCGGTGGGTAGCCATCAGCAATAGGGCGGTCACGATGTGCGTGAAGCGCGTCGATAAACGTATGACGTGACCAAGGTTGCGCACCTAATGACGCTAAATGCGGTGTCATCATTTGGCAATCAATATATTGCCCTCCTTGGTGAGCAAAATATTGGCTGAATTGCCACAGCGCGAATTTAGACCCATTCGTTGTGCTTGAAAACATGGACTCACCGCAGAAAATGGCCCCCACCGACACACCGTATAATCCGCCGACTAATGTATTGCCTTGCCATACTTCCACGCTGTGGGCATCACCTTGATGATGGAGCTGGCAATAGGCCGCTTGCATTTCGTGCGTGATCCAAGTTTGCTCCGGCCCTCGAATCTCGGCACAGATAGCAATAACGCGCTCAAAGGCCTGATTCAAAGTAACCGTCATTCCGGACTTTCTCGCTGCTTTTTGTAAGCTTCTGCTGGCGTGAAACTCGGTTGGCTGAATGATGGCCCGCTCACTGGGTGACCACCATAACAGCGGGTCATCTTCACCAAACCACGGGAAAATCCCGTTGCGATACGCAGACATTAGCCGAGCAGAGCTAAGATCCCCCCCGATAGCAAGCAAGCCATCGGGATCATCCAGCGCCTCGGTGACGGGAGGAAAACGAACGTCATCTTGCGCTAAAGGAGGCAAATAGAGGGTCATCGTGTGCTCTCTGATTTACAGCCGATGCATCAATTGTGCATAGCGTCCATTGGCATCGATCAATGACTGATGCGTCCCTTGTTCAATAATCTGACCGGCATCCATTAAGCAGACAGTGTCCATCTGCTCCAAGCCAACAAGACGATGGGTAATGATCACCACTGTTTTATCTTGGCAATGAGTTTTCAATAAAGACAGGATTTCGGCTTCAGTTTGCACATCTAAGCCTTCTGTCGGTTCATCTAAGAGCATAATCGGGGCCGAATGCAATAAACCACGCGCGATACCTAAACGACGGCGCTCACCGCCTGATAACTGGCGTCCACCATCGCCTAGCCAGGTGTCTAAGCCTTGCCCTTCTAATAGACGCGCTAACCCGACCTGCGTCAGTGCCTGAGATAAAGCCGAATCTGAGGCATTTGGACGGGCGAGAATGAGATTATCGCGGAGTGAGCCGTTAAAGAGATCAACCCGTTGCGTCACCACAGACATAGCATCACGTAACCTTGACTCATCCCACTCGCTCAACGGAACACCATCGAGAGTAATTTGCCCCTGAGTCGGATCCCATGCACGCGTCAGCAAGCTCATAAGGGTCGACTTACCACAACCTGTACGACCTAATAGCGCGACGGTTTGCCCTGCTGTGATGTCCAGCGAGACTCTTGATACCGCCTCTTGTGCCGCCCCAGGGTATTGATAGCTCACCTTATTCAAGCCAATTGATCCTGTTACCGGTCCTTTGTGGCCATCGAGAGGGAAAGGAACACTGGGTGGGCGTTCTGTGATGGCGTTGAGCCGTTTTGCGGCCGTGAGCGTTTTGCCTAAATACTGGAAAGCTGCCGTAATCGGCATCATCAGTTCAAAGCTTGCCATGGTCGTAAACGCTACCATGGCGATGAGGGGGCCTGGCGCACGATCGCCAACGCCATCGGCTGCCAGCCAAATCATCAAGACTAACGTGAGTCCGGTGGCTGCGATTAGCACGGCGTTAGCCCATCCTGTGATACGGGCCATATTCGCTTGCGCGTTGAGCATCGCTTGTTCGCTGTCGTCAATGCGCGCACGATATCGCTCACGAGCGCCAAATAAGGCTAATTCTGCATGGCCTTGCAGCCAATCTAGCAGGGCAACGCGGGTTGCGGCATTTTGTTCTAGTTGATCTCGGCCCTGATCCTTGCCCAGACGATAGAAAACGATCGGTAGACTGACAAGCAGTACCAGCAAACTCAGACCCAAGGCAATACCAAGCGTCGGATCAAACCAGCCCAAGAATAAGCTCACGGCTAATACGCCCAGTACACCCACAATCATGGGGCTAATAAGGCGTAGATAAACATGATCCATGGCGTCGACATCCGCCACCATGCGGTTAAGCAAATCACCATCACGCATATTCAGACGATGGTCGGGGACTAACGGCGCCAATTTACGGAAAAACGACACGCGGAGATCAGCAAGCAACTTGAAAGTAGCGTTATGGCTGACCACACGTTCCGCCCAGCGACCAAAGGTGCGCCCAATAGAAAACCCACGCACGCCCGCGGCTGGCAACATATAGTTAAAGGTGGCGATGCCTGCGATACCGGCCACTGCCGCTGCGGCAATGAACCAGCCAGAGAGAGTGAGCAAGCCAATGGCGGCAAATAAAGTGGCAAACGCGAGGACAATGCCCAAACTTAAGCCAAACCAATGACGTTTATACAAGCGTAGATACGGCAGGAGTTCACGCATCAAGATTTCTCCTATCGGCTGAAGCCAGCATCTCTGCCAGCGGCCCTGTGTGCGCTAATTGATGATACTGGCCTTGTTGAACCAGCTTTCCGTCGGCCATCAACCAGACTTGATCACTGTTAGCCAGTGCATCTAGACGGTGAGAGACCTGGATGCAGGTTTTAGCTTGAGTGGCAGCGTGTAAGCTTTCAATGACCAGCTTTTCACTGTGTGCATCCAGGCTCGCAGTCGGTTCATCTAGCACCCATAACGCACCGTCTTGCAACAAGGCGCGTGCGACAGCGACACGCTGCGCTTGGCCGACGGATAAGCCGCCATTGCGATCACCGACGGCGTGCGCAAGGCCATTTTTTAACCGCATCACGAATTCATCCACATAGGCTTGTGTCATCACCTGGTTAATCGTTTCTGGACTCGCATCGGGGTTGGCGAGCGCGATATTATCGCGAATACTGCCATGGAACAGTTGTGGATTTTGCCCTACCCAGCTAATGGCTTGTCGCCAATGCGAAAGTGCCAGCTCACTGCGTTCACAGCCATTAATGGTCAAGCTACCTCGGTAGGGAAGAAAGCCGAGTAACGCATTGAGTAAGCTAGATTTTCCGGCGCCACTCACGCCAACCAGTGCGATATGTTCACCGGGCTTAATATGAAAACTCATGGGACCGGCGAGTACCTGGCCATCTGGGCTGAGCACTTCGAGATCCTCGGCAGTGATGGTGACCGTGGCCAAGTCGGGAGTTGCTTCTCCTTGCGTGCCTGTATCAGGCTCAGCGTTTAAAAATGTGACAATCGATTCAGCAGCCCCAATCGCTTGCGCTTTGGCATGATAAAAGGTACCGAGATCGCGAAGCGGTTGGTAAAACTCCGGTGCCAACACCAGCACAAACAAGCCGGTAAAGAGCGAAATAGGCGCTCCGTAATGACCAAAGTCAAGCTCACCGATAAAACTAAAACCAAAATACACCGCCACAACCGCAATCGAAATCGCCGTAAAAAACTCAAGCACCGCAGAAGATAGGAACGCGAGACGTAATACTTCCATCGTTCGTTGACGGAACGTATGTGACGCCAGGTGTAACTGATCGGCTTCGGCATCAACGCGATTAAATAGTTTTAGTGTGGGTAGGCCACGTAAACGATCGTAAAAATAGCCGGATAAACGCTGCAATGCTTTAAAATTCTTGCGGTTAGCATCGGCAGCTTTCATCCCGACCAGTGCCATAAACAGGGGAACCAGCGGTGCTGTGATTAAAAAGATCAGCCCAGATGCCCAATTGATTGGAAACACGACGACTAAAATCACTAAGGGGATCAAGACTGCGATCGCCATTTGGGGTAAGTAACGAGCGAAAAAGTCCTGTAACTCCTCAACCTGCTCAAGGATCAGGCTTGCCCAGCTCCCCGCGGGTCGCCCTTGAATACTCACAGGTCCAAGCGCATGAAGTCGGTTGAGTATTAACTGGCGGATGTGTTGCCGAATGACCTCACCACAGCGATAGCCAGTTTGTTCTTTGGCCCAACTACACCCAGCACGGGCTAAAACAACGCCGACCAATGTGAGAAAACTTGGCAGTAAGGCGTATTTATCGGTTTGCTCAATAATCAGTTGATGCAGCAGGTGGGCAAGAAGTGCTGCTTGGGCAATCAAAAGCACACCAGAGAGGAGTGCAATGCTAATCGTCGCAACTAACCAGGGTTTGGCTAACGTGCTCTGCGACTTGAGCCATTGGGTTAGCGCCCGCTGTTTAGA
>NZ_MUFH01000188.1:0-5126 GCF_001996115.1 Salinivibrio sp. MA427 | reverse complement strand
ATTTTTACCAAAGTAACACGACCTTTACATGCGAGGCCAACAAAAGCGGTGATTTTGTATTATTTTTTCAACAAAAAGTGAGTGTCTACCATAAAGCTGTTTCTTTTATTCTTGTAAGCCCACCAATGTGACGCTTTTTTCTCTAGTGAGTAAAAACCGTTTAGTCGCTCAGTATAGTTTGCGCTAACAATCTTGCTCACTCATTTGGGGACTTTTTTGCTCCCTCCCATGACTTCACTAAAACCGCAATCAAGACTTGCAGAAAATGCAAGGTTAAGCGGTTGGTTTTTAAGCTGAGGTCGCTATACTGGCCCCACCTTTTAACCCGAGAGAAACTGGACTTCCTCACAGCATCACGAGATTCGCCATGGCCGTTTTTGACACCATGATTTTTGTACAGTTTTTTGTCGGGCTTTTTGCCGCCGTGAACCCTATCGGTATCATGCCCGTTTTTGTGACCCTTACCGTGCATCTTGACAAGCAAGAACGAAACCGCACTGCGTATACCGCAGCCATCGCGGTGGCGATTATCTTGATTGTGTCCTTGCTTGCCGGTCAGATGTTGCTCGACTTGTTCAGTATTTCTTTAGACTCTTTCCGTGTCGCCGGTGGCATGCTACTGCTCAGTATCGCTTTTACGATGATGAACGGTAAGTTAGGAGAAGGTAAACAAAACAAGCAGGAGCAGTCAGAAACCATCAGTCGTGAGCAAGTGGGCGTGGTGCCGCTTGCCATGCCGTTGCTTGCGGGCCCCGGCGCGATCAGTTCGACCATTGTTTACGGCTCCCAATACCCTGATACATGGAGTACGGTCACGCTTATTTCAACCCTGGTGATCTTCGCCGCTGGCATTTGGGGCTTATTTAAAGTGGGACCTGCGGTGGTAAAATTCTTGGGACAAACCGGTATTAACGTGATCACTCGAATCATGGGTCTGATTCTCGGCTCTCTCGGGATCGAGTTTATTGCCTCTGGCATGCGGGCTTTGTTTCCAGGCCTTAACTGACCCTGTCGCAGATTGGCCTTAGGCTACACGGCAAACAAATATCAAAAACCGGCACGTTGAGCTTTGTAGCCATGTTATGTGTTGCAGTGTCGGTTTTTCAGCTCAATCATCATGTTTTTCGAGCAAGGAAAGCCCATGAACAAACCACAAAGCCGATTGCAGCATTACTTATATACCACAATTTTTGGTACGGAAACCAAGCACGGTAAGGTGTTTGATCTGGCATTGATCGTCATGATTTTGGCATCAATGGTGGCATTGATGCTGGAGTCGATCGCAAGTGTCCACGCCCGCTGGTCACAATGGCTATATTGGATTGAGTGGGGATTTACTGGCATTTTTACCATTGAGTATTTGCTACGTCTTTATTGCTCCCCACGCCCATCCGCCTATGCACGTAGCTTTTATGGCGTCGTGGACCTGCTTGCCATTCTCCCCACTTACATCGCCGTATTTGTTCCGGGCACGACTTATATGATGGTGGTGCGTCTGCTCCGTGTATTACGTATTTTCCGTATACTGAGACTCATGCGCTTTTTGGAAGACTCCAATATTCTGATGCGTTCGATGATCATGTCATCACGCAAGGTGATGATTTTCTTTTCCACAGTCATGATTCTGGTCACAGTATTCGGCGCTCTAATGTATGTGATAGAAGGACCAGAGAATGGTTTCACCAGTATTCCTTATGCCATTTATTGGGCGATAGTAACGCTTACCACTGTCGGATATGGCGACTTGGTCCCCCAAACGGATATTGGTAAGACGCTGGCCTCTTTCACTATGCTGATGGGCTATTCCATTATCGCTGTCCCCACCGGGATCATTACTGCTGAAATAGGCCAACAAATGACACTGCATCGCCAGTTAGTCAAATGCCCAAATTGTTCAAAAGGGGGGCACGAGTCTGATGCGGACTTTTGTAAACATTGTGGTAGTGAACTGCCTGAGCCCGATAAGCGTGAAGTAAAGCCTGGACGGTAATCCAGGCCGGTGCCTTCACGCATTTGACCTTCTGTGTCACACGATTATCACACCGACAATAAAAAACGGAGCCTTATTTGGCTCCGTTTTCATTAAATTGCTATTATCCTCGGCCGGATGGCGCTTTATCTGCTTACTTACGGCGCCAGGTGGTGCCTTGTGGGCCATCTTCCAACACAATGCCCATCGCGGTCAGTGCATCGCGCGCCGCATCGGCTGCCGCGAAGTCTTTGGCTTTACGGGCATCATTACGTGTTTGAATTAAGGCTTCAATGTCAGCAACTTCATCATCCGCGCCAGTATCACCTTGCAAGAAGTTATCGGCGTCTTGCTCGAGCAAACCAAGAATAGATGCCAATTTGCGCATTTGCGCGCCCAACGCGGACGCGGTGGCCATATCGTCAGCACGGAGGCGGTTAATCTCACGGGCCATATCAAACAACACTGAATAGGCTTCTGGCGTATTGAAGTCGTCATTCATTGCCGCTTCAAAACGCGCCACGTACTCGTCGCCACCCGCAGGGGTTGCCTGGGTGTCTAAACCACGCAATGCCGTATAAAGGCGCTCTAATGCTGAGCGGGCTTGGTTAAGATTTTCGTCGCTGTAATTTAGCTGGCTACGATAATGGCCTGACAGCAAGAAATAACGCACGGTCTCTGCATCGTAGTGCACCAGCACGTCACGGATGGTAAAGAAGTTTCCAAGTGACTTAGACATCTTCTCACGATCGACCATCACCATGCCGCTGTGCATCCACGTATTCACATACGGGGTGTCATGGGCACAGCACGACTGAGCAATTTCGTTTTCATGATGCGGGAACTGTAAGTCTGAGCCGCCGCCATGAATATCAAAGTGCTTACCCAGAAGCGCTGAGTTCATCGCTGAGCATTCAATGTGCCAACCTGGGCGGCCCGGGCCCCAAGGGGATTCCCACGTCGGCTCGCCGGGTTTCGACATTTTCCACACCACAAAATCCAGCGGGCTACGTTTCGCAGTTTCAATATCTACACGGGCACCAGCTTGGAGCTGATCCAAGTCTTGTTTAGATAACTTACCGTATTCATCAAACTTAGCGACTTCAAACATTACATCGCCGTTATCGGCCACATAGGCAAAACCACGCGCAATCAGCGTTTCTACCAAGGTAATGATTTCGTCAATATAATCGGTCGCACGCGGCTCGATATCAGGACGCACCATGTTTAAGGCATCAAAATCTTGGTGCATCTCACCAATCAAACGTTCTGTTAAGGCATCGCAGGTCTCGCCATTTTCAGCGGCACGCTTGATGATCTTGTCATCAATATCCGTAATGTTGCGCACAAAGGTAAGATCAAAGCCCAGATAACGCAGGTAACGAGAAATCATGTCAAACGAAACGAAGGTGCGCCCATGTCCGATATGACAAAGATCGTAAATCGTCACCCCACACACATACATACCAATTTTTCCTGGCGTGATAGGCTGAAAGACGGCTTTTTCTCGCGTCAGTGAGTTGTAGATCTTTAACGGGGGGGTTTGCATCGACATAATAATTAGATGACTCGTTACAGTAATGACAATGAGTAAAGTGAAGCTGCTATTACACCTTTTCTGCTAGCGTGACGCAAGCATCGACCCGGTGTCTGGCCCGATAAAGCGCGACGACCGAGTTCACAAGTTAAGAGAAAAAGCACGATTTGAACCAAAACCGACCAATCGGTGCTTGAGTTGGGTCGGGGTGATCATTTATTTTTCGGTAAAGAATCTTTATCGATAACCATTATGACAAAAAATTCAACGCGCACGCACCCAACAACCACGACTGATCCAAAAAGCCAAGAACAAGGTGTTACCCCATCACAAGCTGACAAGGTTGATGTCATTCTGAGCCAGTGGCACCGCGAACGCCCTGATATTGATCCGAGCCCCATGGCGATTACAGGCCGGTTGGCACGTATCAACGGCCACATGAATCCCAAACTGCAGCATGTTTTCGGCCAATACAATCTAAACCCAGGGGAATTCGATGTGCTGGCCTCGTTACGGCGTGCGGGCAAACCCTACACGTTAACCCCAAATCAGCTGCTGGATGCTTTGATGCTCACCTCCGGCGCCATGACTAACCGCATTGATCGGTTGGAGCACAAAGGCTTGGTGGCACGCAGCCCCGATCCCAACGATCGCCGTGGGGTCTATGTCTCACTCACCGACGCAGGGCTGGATTTGATCGATAAGGCGGTGACCGATCATACCAACAACTTGCATCAGCTCCTGGCTGGACTCACCACTAGTGAGCAAGCCAACTTAGCTGATTTACTCAAAAAGTTGCTCGGGCATGTTGAACCTGTATCGTCAGAATGATCTCGATGAATAAAAGTGATCTTGAGAAATAAAAGTGATCTCGAGGAATTAAAATGACAAAGCGTCCCTGTAAATCGGTACTTTGGGGTCACTTAGCGATGATTAATTCCACATCCAGGGCGATCATGCTTGATCACCCGGCTCGTTAGGCTAAAATCTGTGATCCTTTTTAGCCAAGCCAATGACAGGATTACATCATGGTAACTCTTCATACCACGTTCGGTGATATCAAACTCCGCATGTATGCAGACGAAGCACCGGCCACGGTCGAGAACTTTTTACAATATTGCCGTGACGGCTTTTATAACGGAACCCTGTTCCACCGTGTTATCGACGGCTTTATGGTCCAAGGCGGTGGCATGGCCTCTGGCATGGAAGAAAAGTCGACGCGTGCACCGATCAAAAATGAAGCGGATAACGGTTTAAGTAACCTTACCGGTCGTTTATCCATGGCGCGTACCATGGAGCCGCATTCAGCCAGTTCACAATTCTTTATTAACGTGAATGACAACTTATTCCTGGATCACAAAGCCAAGACGCCAGACGGTTGGGGCTACTGTGTGTTTGCCGAAGTCGTCGACGGCATGGACGTGGTCAATAAGATCAAAGGCGTTGCGACCGGCAATTGGGGTTATGTACACCAAGACGTCCCTGTTGAAGAAGTATTAATCAATAGCGTGACTATCGAAGACTAAGCCGCACTCGTCAACAAGGGTAGCTAAAGCTACCCTTTCTTTTTGAGTGAGCCGCTCGTTTTGCCAATAAAAAGCCAATACATGCCACATACCC
>NZ_MUFH01000187.1:0-5132 GCF_001996115.1 Salinivibrio sp. MA427 | reverse complement strand
TTATATATCAATTTATGGATTTTGATATGTAATAGCTAATCGTATTTATGTTCTTTTAGTTGATGTGATATAGTTTAGTATATAATTTTTTCTTCAGCGATGCATTAAGGTGTCTCGAAATGAGCTATGTAACAGAGCAGATACTAAAAAGCCTTCGAGACGCTCGAGTACGTAAAGGTTTTAGCCAGAGAGAGTTAAGTGCTCGTTCGGGTGTGCCTCAAAGCCATATTTCGAAAATCGAGTCTGGCGGTGTTGATTTAAGAGTGTCCAGTTTGATTGCACTTGCCCGTGCACTCGACCTAGAGTTATTTGTTGCACCAAAAAAATCTGTACCTGCCATTAAGTCGATCATTCGAAGTAGCCAAGGGATCAGCGATGAAGGTGAGGCAATGTCGCCCGCTTATCAGTTAGAGGAAGACGACGATGACTAATCATGTCTCTACGCTCAACGTGTTGCTCTACGGTGAGCCCATCGCAACGATCACCAACGTGGGCAATGATAGAACACTTTTTGCCTTTATGGATTCGTACATTCATGACGAATCGCGGCCTGTATTCAGCTGTGCAGCAGGCAAATGGCGGTTTGACGATCCCAGCAACCGGTCAAGGTGGTTCTTGGGTTGTAAAATTGCCGTCGTCTCGATTTCAAGCTGTGCCAGAAAATGAATATTCAATGATGGAACTGGCTCGAATGTTGGGAATGGACGTGCCAGAAACGCAGTTACTCCCTATTAATCGGATTGCTAATATCCCAAATGGCATTGGCAAATTTGGTGACAGTGCGTTTGTGATCAAGCGTTTTGATCGTGCAGATGGTCAAACTGTGCACATTGAGGACTTTGCGCAAGTGTTCGGCGTTTATCCTCAAGATAAATACAAAAAAGCCAGTATGCGGAATATTGCTCAGGTTATCGGTGTTGAAGGGCAAGACGAAGACATTGCAGAATTTACTCGTCGATTGGTGTTCAATACTTTAATTGGAAATGCCGATATGCATTTGAAGAATTGGTCTGTGATCTATAAAGATAGGCGCACAGCATCGATTGCACCTGCTTATGACTTTGTCTCGACCATTCCTTATATCCCCGATGATAGTGCGTCGCTTAAGGTTAGCCGTAGCGAGAAATTCAGTGATTTTACGCTGGATGAGCTATCACACTTAGCTGCTAAAGCCATGTTGCCAGAAAAATTGGTGTTAGATACCGCAAAGCAAACTGTAGCAGGCTTCCATGAAGTATGGGCAAAAGAAAAAGCGCATTTACCACTTACTAAGTCGATGATTAAGGCCATCGAAGAGCACTTACGAAGCATACCACTAGGCTGAAATTTGACGTACGTGAAGGCAAGATGACGGCTATGGGCGATAAAACCTATTCGACGAGCAATGTGCGCGAGCTCTATCTCGCGCACTGCTCTGGTTGGGATGCGGCTGTGCCCGTCGATGCCGATCAGTGCGATTGCGCTGAATGGGTGGTGGCAGAGCGCGTTGCTTTTGTTGTTTGCTGCGTCGGCTGCGGGCGCTGTTGGTTGCGGTGGATTTGATATTGCTGCCATGCAAAGGTCACCACAAAACAGCCTGTGAGTAGCAATACAATGGTCGGGCCTGGTGCACTGTCGAGGTAAAACGACAGAGTGACGCCGCCCACGGCGGTGACCAAGGCAATTGCACAGGCAATCCATAACATGCGGCTAAATTGTTTGCTGAGCATAAAGGCGGTGACGCCCGGTGCAATCAACATCGCCACCACTAAGATAATCCCCACCGCATGTAACCCCGCAACAATGGTGGCAATCATTACCGAGAGTAAGAGCCAGTGAAGCTTTTGCACGGGGAGCCCAAGCACGCTGGCTTGTGCAGGGTCGAACGAGAGCAGCATTAAATCTCGCCCTTTAAGCAGCACTAGCGCAAGCACGACTAAGCCGGTAATGGCGGCGGTGAGCAGCTGTTGGTGGTTAATCCCCAACAGGTTGCCAAATAGAATATGATCAAGGTGCAAATCAGACGGGAACTGGCCTTGCAAAATCAGCCCCAGCGCGAAAAAGCCAGAAAACACAATCCCCAGTAAGGTGTCTTCTTTCACACGGCTATTTTGTTTGAGCCAATGCACACTGGTGGCGCATGCGGAGCCCGCAGCAAAGGCGCCGACAATCAGCGGCAGGCCAAACAAGTTTGCTAGCACCAATCCCGGCAGCACCGCGTGTGCCACGGCATCGCCAATCAATGACCAGCCTTTTAACACCAAATAGCATGAAAGCAGCGCGCAGGGTAGTGCCACCAAGACGGCCATGAGCAGCGCATCTTGCATAAAAGTCAGTTGATACGGATTCATTGCAGTGCCTCCTGACGTTTGGCGCGCCGCGCGAGGATCCCGTGTTTGGGGCCAAACACAAAGGCAGCTAAGAAGAGTCCCACTTGGGCCAACACAATCAGTGCGCCGGCGTTAAGGTTAGCGAAATAGCTGATGTACACCCCAAACAGTGAGGTGAATGTGCCGATGACACCACTCAGTACCAACACGGGCCCGAAGCGATCGCTCAATAAATAGGCGGTGGCACCGGGGGCGATTACTAAGCAAATCACCAAAAAGGCACCGACACTTTTAAGTGCCGCCATGGTGCAAGCACTGAGCAGCGCAAAAAACAGCACCTTGAGCCCCACCACAGGTAAACCAATGCAGCGGGCGTGGCTTTCATCGAAAAAAGTCAGCATAAAATCACGCCATTTCACTGCCAGCACGGTGAGGCTCACCAAGGCAATGATCAGCATTTGCATCGCATCGAGCGGGGCAATGGCGAGCAAGTTGCCCAGCATAATTTGTTGAATATCGACCGCGACGGGCGAAATCGAGACCAAAAAGAGGCCGAAGGCGAAAAAGCTCGAGAAGATTAAACCGATGATCGCATCTTGTTTTATCTGGCTACGTTGGTGCAAAAACAGCATCACACTCGCGGCCATGCCGCCGGCAACAAAGGCGCCGAGTGAAAAGGGCAAGCCCAGCATATAAGCGCCGGCAACGCCCGGTACAATCGCATGGGAGAGGGCATCGCCCATCAGCGACCAACCTTTGAGCATCAAAAAAGCCGAGAGCAAGCCGCACACGCCGCCAATCAAGGTGGTGACCAGCAATGCTTTTTGCATGTATTGATAGGCGAGAGGATCGAGTAAGCTCATTCGCGCCGCTCCTGCGCGCTTTGTTCGCGCTTGCCATACACCACCAAGGGTCGTTCATCGTCGGAAATGACTGACAGCTCGCGCGGATCGGCGTCTTGGTGGAGTTTCTCACTGGGCATCACATACTGGCGCAGTTTGCCGCCAAAAATGGCGCTGAGGTTCTCGGTGGTAAACACATTTTCGGTATGCCCGCCTGCCACCACGGCGCGATTGACCAGCACGGTGCGATCGCAAAAGTCGGGCACGGTGCCAAGGTTATGGGTGGCAATTAAAATGGTTTTGCCTTCGTCTTTGAGCTCGAGCAGCAAACGCATAATCGACTCTTCACTGGTGACATCTACGCCAGTAAAGGGCTCATCCAGTAAAATCAGCGGGCTGTGCTGAGCCAGCGCGCGGGCGAGAAAGACGCGCTTTTTCTGTCCGCCGGACAGTTCGCCAATTTGCCGCTGGCGAAAGGCTGTCATATCCACCCGGGCCAAGGCCTCATCCACCGCTTGATGATCCGCCGCTTTGGGGCGACGCATAAATGACATCTTGCCGTAGCGGCCCATCATCACCACATCTTTTACTAACACGGGGAACGACCAGTCGATTTCTTCGGATTGAGGCACATAAGCGACCAAGCCTGCTTTTTGCGCTTGCTTAATGGGGGTGCCGTTCACTGCAATGCTGCCACTGCCGGGATTCACAAACCCCATGATCGCTTTAAACAAGGTGGATTTGCCGCTGCCATTGGCACCCACCAAGGCAGTGATGGTTTTCGCTGGCAGCGAGAAGCTGGCGTGCTCAAGGGCACACAGGCCGTTTCGATAGACGACACGCACCTCGTTGACATCTAACACACTGGGCGTGCCATCGGTTAAATCATAGTGCGTCATGGCGCAACCCCGCTAAGACGGTTTCTGTGGTCACTGTCAGTAAGGATAGATAATCAGGCACCGGTCCGTCAGCTTGACTGAGCGAATCGACATATAAAATGCCGCCATAGCGCGCGTCGGTTTCGGCGGCGACTTGTTTGGCGGGCGCATCAGACACGGTGCTTTCGGAGAACACGGCACGTACTTGGTGTTCTCGCACGGTATCAATCAGCGCGCGAACTTGTTGTGGTGTGCCCTGACGCTCAGCGTTAATCGGCCATAAATAGGCTTCGTTGAGGTTCAAATCTCGCGCTAGATAGGAAAAAGCGCCTTCACTGCTTACTAGCCAACGCTGGGATTCGGGGACAGCGGATAGCGCGTCTTGCGCACGAGCGAACACAGCTTGAATTTTTGCCTTGTAGGCCTTGGCATTGGCTTGATAATGAGCTTGATTGGCAGGGTCGTATTTAATCAGGGCTTGCGCAATGTTATCAACGTATTGCATTGCATCAGAAGGAGACATCCACGCGTGCGGGTTGGGTTTGCCACGATACGGGCCCGAGGCAATCACAATTGGCGCCACTCCGTCAGATAGGATCACATTCGGTACCTTATCAATGTGCTGGAAAAAACGTTCGAACCAGCGCTCTAAGCCTAATCCGTTCCACATCACCACATCCGCACCTTGCGCGCGCAGAATATCTCCTGGAGTGGGTTGGTAATTGTGGATCTCAGCGCCGGGTTTAGTGAGCGACACTACCTCGGCATGCTCGCCCGCTACGTTGCCAGCCATATCCGCGAGAATGGTAAAGCTGGTCACCACTTTTAACTTGTCCGCGTGTTTTAATTGGTCGGCGTGCGCCATCGGAGAGAGCAAGAGTGCCGCAATAATTAGCAGGTGTTTTCTCATAAGCGTTAATCTCGTTCATTATGCATGTGACTACGGCGCGATATCGCCAGCCGATCATACTTTAAAGATAACGGTTATGATAATCATTCTCAAGTGGGTGTTGGTAAAAAGGGCACACGAGGCGCCCTGTCGTCACGTTTCCTGTGATCTTTTACTAATCACGAATGGTGTCGTAGCGCGCCCATTCCATAAT
>NZ_MUFH01000186.1:0-5171 GCF_001996115.1 Salinivibrio sp. MA427 | reverse complement strand
GTAGAGGACGATCCTGATATACGAGAAATTGCTACCCTAGCACTCGAGGATGTGGGTGGCCTCACTCTTAAAACCTGTGAATCGGGAGAGCGGGCCTTGCAGGAAGTGGACGGATTTAAGCCGCAAATCATACTGCTCGATGTCATGATGCCAAATATGGATGGCCCAGAAACACTCATCGCTATGCGGGAACGAGGACTCGTTGATGACACGGTGCTCATTCTTTTTATGACGGCGAAAGTTCATCCAGAAGAAGTGGCGCGCTACAAAGCGTTAGGGGCGAGTCATGTTATTTCTAAACCTTTCGATCCTATGACATTAGCTGATGATGTGCGTGCGTTTTGGGACGAATTCAATGGATGATAACAAAAAGACTAATGACACCGAAAAACGTCTTGAAAGGCTCAAGGAAGCGTACGCGAAACGGCTGACCTCGGAGTTTAAACGGCTTCATGCCATCAATGATAAGTTGTTATCAGGCCATGATGACCAGGAAACGTTAAAGGCGTTGCACTCTGGGTTGCACACCATTGCGGGCGCGGCGGGAACATTTGGTTTTGCTAGTCTCGGCGAAGCGGCCCGACAATTTGAGCAACAGGTTGCCAAGCGCTTATCCCAAACAGAACCGCCCACCAGCCTGCCAACTGATTGGATGGAAGCGCTGGAGTCTGCGCACCATAAAGATAGCGTGTCAGCGACACAAAGCACCACAACAATCCAGCAACCGGTTATGGAAGGGGCGCCTATTATCGGCTTGGTCGAGCGCGATAATATTTTGGCTAAATACGCCCAATCCCAGTTTGCTCGTTTTGGTTTTCAGGTGTACTGGATAAAGGATGCCAAACAACTAAAACAATTGACTAAACACGCACCTGACTTACTGCTTATTGATCATCATGCTATTCAGGACGACGTGTCTGATACCGATTTAGCAGTTTTATGGAAGACCAAGTTGCAGCACTTCCAATGTCCCGTCTTTTTCATTGGTGCTGAAGAAAGTTATCACGCAAGGCTGATGGCACTGCGCGCGGGAGGCGCAGGTTATTATTCCAAGCCGTTGGACATGGCCAAACTTGCTTCAAAGTTTGCGCATATGCTTGGTCACATAGACGCGGAACCTGGTCGGGTTATGATGATTGATCAAAGCCCAGCCCTCGTTTCTCAATGCCAATCTGTTTTAGCAGATGCAGACATGAACGTCGCGACACTGGATAAGCCAGAACGACTGTTTGAGTGTATCAGCGAGTTTAATCCTGAAATTATCCTTGTCAGTGTCTGGTTACCGCAGGTGACGGGCGCTGAATTAGTGGCCTTGCTCGCGCAGACAGAGCATTGGTCACATTTGCCGATTATTTTCCTCTCTCGCGACCCTAACGCAGATTTGCGTCGCCAATCATTGTTGTTAGACGGCGATGCCATTCTTGAGGTGCCGGTGGACACGGAGCTTTTGGTGCGCCTGTGTCAAAGCAAAATACAGCGATTTCGAGCGTTTAACCGCACGCAACATCAAGACGGGCTGACCGGCTTATTGAAACACGCCAGCATCAAAGACGCGTTGCAAAAGCAATGGAGATAAGCTTGGCCGATACGGTGGAGAAGAGTTTGCGCTGGTATTGCCAGATTGTGATGCTGACCAAGCCGAGCATTTGGTTAATCAGTTACGAGAAGATTTCGGAGCGATCACGTTCAAGGCGAATGACGCCACGTTTTCTTGCACGCTTTCCGCCGGCATTGCCGACAATCAGCGCTTTCCGACAGWACCAAGTGAGTCTTTATTGGCGTTCGCGGACAAAGCCTTGTATCGCGCCAAGCATGAAGGACGAAATTGTGTCGTACAAGCAATGAATACCCCTTAATCGCTAATTCTCCGGAGCCTTGGTATGCGAACGCCACCTATCCCTGATAACGAAGCCGAGCGTCAACAGGCACTAGACGAAACCGAGTTGCTTAACAGTGGTGCCGATCCTCGCTTTGATCGCATTACTCGCTTATGCCTTGACTTGTTTTCTGTGCCTATCGCGCTGGTGTCACTGATCGATCGTGAGCGACAATACTTTAAGTCTCGTCAGGGGTTAGATGCCTCTGAAACCCCAAGGGATATCTCTTTTTGTGGGCACGCCATTATGGGTAGTGAACCATTGATTATTGAAAACGTGCTAGACGATATGCGTTTTTGTGACAATCCACTTGTCTGTGGGGCGCCGGATATTCGGTTTTATGCGGGTATGCCGATTCACAGCAGCGAGGGTTATCGACTGGGCACGCTATGCCTAATTGATAAACAGCCAAGGCAGTTTAGTGAACATAACGTGGCGCAACTAAAGAACCTTGCTGGCATGGTGGAGGATCTGATTTGGACCGATATCTATCAGCGACGTGAGTCAACAGCGTTGCAGCAACAACTGCAAACTAGCCACGATGAAATGGCATCGCTGATTAATAACATACCAGGCATCACGTTTCGTTGTTTGCCAGATAAAAGCTGGACCATGCTTTACATCAGTAACCAAGTTGACACCATCAGTGGTTATGCCGCCGACGATCTGATAAACAATAAACGCGTTTGTTATGCGGATCTCATTCACCCTGATGATGTGTCCGTTGTTGATGACGCCGTTACCAACGCCATGGCCAACAATGAGGAATGGCATATTGAGTATCGTGTTCGGCATCGTACGCTGGGCTTTCGCTGGGTGGAGGAACGAGGTAAATGTATTGAAACAGATCCTAGGCATCCACAGGTGCTTGAAGGGTTTATTATCGATATTACTCGAGAGCGCAATGCCCTGACGCAGCTGGAGCGGCATCATCAGGCATTAACGGTGCTGACTGACATTGCCTTTTCCAGTCATGGGAGCTTGGATGAGAGAATCAATCATGCCTTGCAAGAGGCCAAGCTCTACTTGAGGGCTGAATTGGCCATTGTCAGTGAAATAAAAGGCGAGGTGTATACGGTTAACTGGATAGCTGGGCCGTCAGACACAACGATTGTTGCAGGGCAGCAGTTTGCATTAGAAGACACCTGGTGTCAGTTTTTGATGGCAGAGAACCCCAGCAGCACCACGCAGGAACAGTTTATTGCCGATACCGATCGCCCAGAGTTTCAGCAACATCCGTGTTATAAAACTGCACCGTTAGGCAGCTATGCTGGCGTTGTCATCAATGTCTATGACCGCCCCTGGGGCACATTGAACGTATCGTCCGCTAAGGCGCGTTCTGAAGACTACAACGATGGCGAAAAACTGTTTTTACGCCTCCTCGGCAACTGGTTATCCGATGTATTGACCCAGAATTTGAGCCAGCAGCGGCTGACCAAATTAGCAGCATTATTGCCGGGAACGCTTTATCAATTCCGTCGTTTTCCCGATGGGCGTATGGTTTTTCCTTATAGTTCTCCTCAAATAGAGACGTTGTACGGCATCACACCAGAACAGGCTGCAGAAGATGCCATTCCTGCGTTTGAGCGCATCCATCCTGGCGATATTGAGACCGTGAGTCGATCCATCGAACATTCGGCACACACGTTAGAACATTGGCAATCTACCTATCAGGTCAACTGTCCGGGCAAGGGCTATCGTTGGATTTCTGGCGAGGCGAGGCCGGAGAAAATGATCGACGGTAGTATATTGTGGCACGGTTATTTGCAAGATGTTCACGAACAGCATCAGGCGCGTTTAGCTTTGGAGCAGAGCGAGGCGAGGTTGCGTAGCTTGTTTGACTTTTCTCCTATCGGCATCGCTTTGAACGATTTTGTCACCGGACAGTTTCTTGATCTCAATGATGCTTTGATTGCACCCACGGGTTACACCCGCGAAGAATTCGTTTCCCTCAGTTATTGGGATGTCACGCCTAAAGAATATGAGCAAGAGGAGCAAAAAGCGCTGGCAAGTATGCAAAGCACGGGTCGCTATGGGCCGTTTGAAAAAGAGTACATCCGCAAAGATGGCAGTCGTTATCCGGTCCGTCTGCAAGGCATGCTGAGCACAGAGTTGGACGGAAGAAAGGTGATCTGGTCCCTTGTCGAAGACATTACTGAGCGTAAAAAACTCGACAAAATGAAAGATGAATTTATTGCCACCGTCAGCCATGAACTGCGCACACCCTTAACGTCGATCAAAGGCGCGTTAGGATTATTGAATGGCGGCGCAACTRGGGAATTACCACCAAAGGCTAACAAGTTGCTGCATACTGCCGAGCGTAACGCAACACGTTTAACCTTGCTGATAAACGACTTGTTAGATATGGAAAAGCTCGTGGCAGGAAAAATGCCAATTCAGAAACAAAAGCAAGATCTTGGCTCGCTATTGGATGACGCGATAGAGTCTGTTAAATCCTACCAGCATCAAACCCAGACACAAATACGCCCCCCAAATAACTGGCCGGCTGTGACGGTCAATGTTGATGGACCAAGATTGATTCAAGCACTGACCAATCTTTTATCTAATGCGATCAAATTCTCACCAGAAGGTGAGTGGGTAGACGTTTCGGTAATTGTTGATAAAACGCTGGTTGAAATTGCTATTAGAGATCGTGGACCTGGGGTTGACCTGGCGTTTCAGGATCGACTGTTTCAGCGTTTTAGCCAAGCTGACAGCAGTGATAATCGCAAGGTTGCTGGTACAGRTCTGGGACTAGCGATTACGCGGGAGATATGTCAGCAAATGGACGGTGATGTGGGGTACCGCGATGCTGAGGGCGGTGGGGCGTTGTTTTTTATTCAGTTGCAGGTTGCACAATGAGCGTAGTTGCTAAACAGGTGATGGCAACGCTGTTACTGGCCCTTATTGCTGTCGTTGGTAACATGATTAACTTGCCTTTGTTTTTCGGCGTGCATTTTATCTTTGGCTCGGTGGCTGTCATGCTGGCCATAAGATTGATCGGGCTATGGCCAGCCGTGTTCGTGGCGTTAGCTGGCGGTTTTTATACCTGGATACTTTGGGGTCACCCTTACGCGATGCTGACACTGACATTGGAAGCGTTTGCAGTCAGTTTATTGTATCGCCGCGGCGTAAAAAACTTGGTACTCGCGGATCTCGCTTTTTGGGTAGTGGTGAGTCCGATAGTGCTGATACCACTCTATGTAATGGCTATCGGTATGGATAGCAGCTCCACCGGCATGATTGTCTTAAAGCAAGCGCTGAACGGCGTATTCAATGCGCTCATTGCAGGGT
>NZ_MUFH01000185.1:0-5202 GCF_001996115.1 Salinivibrio sp. MA427 | reverse complement strand
TTTTTTGTCTATATATCACTAACAATTGCTGCGCTAGGGTAGGGCTAAACACTCACCTCACAGCGATACGATATTTATGTCTTACTATCATCCTCAATACCCTGATACGCCTGCGCTTAAAAAAGCAGCTAAAAAGCGTATTCCTGCCTTCGCGTTTGATTATCTTTGTGGCGGTTGTCACGACGAAATTGGGGTGGCACACAATGCAAGCTCCTTCACTCAAGTAAAGCTGCAATCTGATTTACTCGCCCCGACCCCCGACATTGACTTATCGGTCGAACTATTTGGCAAACACTACGCCGCCCCATTCGGTGTCGCGCCCGTCGGATTACAAGGGCTGATGTGGCCAAAAGCGCCAGAAATTCTCGCGAAAGCGGCTTATAAGGCGAACCTTCCTTATGTACTCAGCACCGTATCCTCAGCGAGTCTTGAAACCATTGCCGAGATCTCTGAGGGCACGGCGTGGTACCAGCTGTATAACCCGACGGATGCCGAGATCCGTGACGATCTGATGGGACGCATCAAACGAGCAGGGTATAAAGTGCTGGTGGTGACGGTGGATGTCCCCACCTTTGGTTATCGTCCTCGCGATATCAAAAATGGCTTGGCCATGCCGCCCAAAATGAACCTTCGTAATATCGCGCAAATGATGCAATGTCCGAGCTGGAGCTGGCATACACTCCTTGCCGGTGTTCCTGAAATGCAGACCTTGAAACCTTACATGCCCAAGGATATGCCCACCAGCGAGCTGGCTAACTTTATGAATAATACCGTGATGGGCGCGGTCGACTTTGAGAGCCTAAAAGTGATCCGGGATAACTGGGATGGGCCATTAGTGCTTAAAGGGCTGGTAAACCCTGAGGATGTCGCACAAGCAGTTGCGCTGGGCGCAGATGGTGTGGTGCTATCCAATCATGGCGGCCGCCAGTTAGATGTGGGCGAATCCCCGTTAGACACGATTCAAACCATTAAGCATCAGTACGGCGATAAAATTAAACTGTTAATGGACAGCGGCGTCCAAAGCGGTGGCAACGTAGCGCAGGCCATGGCAATGGGTGCTGACTTTACCTTGCTGGGCCGAACCTTTGTTTATGCCTGTGGCGCCGTGGGWCAACACGGCGGTGAGCATGCCATTGAAATGCTCACTCAACAAATGACTCAGGTGATGGGCCAATTAAAATGCCCCACACCAACCCAACTGCCTCACTTTTTAAAAGCTGGACCTGGCGTTGCCTAATCTCATGCCGTGAATCAATACGACATCATAAAAACAAAGCGCCCCAATCACGGGGCGCTTTGTCGATCAAGCTTTGTCGATAACGATATGGCGCTCAGATAGCCGTTGGTTAAGAACGTAGCCTAGAACGGAATATCGTCGTCAAAGTCAGGCAGATCATTATACTGCTGCTGAGGTTGCGACTGAGGCTGAGATTGTGGTTGCGGGGCCGCTTGCTGCTGAGGTGGTTGTTGATTCATGTTTTGCTGAGGCTGCTGAGGTTGACCCCATCCACCTTGCTGCTGCGATGGCTGCTGCATTGGCTGGCCTTGGTTTTGGCCGCCGCGACCACCCAGCATTTGCATGCTACCGCTAAACGGCTGTACCGCCACTTCCGTGGTGTAGCGATCTTGACCGCTTTGGTCTTGCCATTTACGCGTTTGTAGTTGGCCTTCAATATACACTTGCGAGCCTTTACGCAAATACTCACCGGCGACTTCTGCGGTTTTACCAAATAGCACAACACGATGCCATTCTGTTTTCTCTCGCATCTCACCGGTGTTTTTATCACGCCATGACTCCGAGGTCGCGAGGCTTAGGTTTGCCACCGCACCGCCGTTGGGAAGGTAACGGATTTCCGGATCATTGCCCAAATTACCAATCAAGATGACTTTATTTATGCCACGGCTGGCCATAGGTGACTCCCATTGTTGCTGTTACGCGCGAAATGATTTCGCTCACTGGATAAATAAGCATGAAGTCTAGCACGAGCCCCCTCGAGGTTCGAAGCTTTTCAACGCGATCAGGTTCCAGATTCTGCGCTTGCAATGGCGTAACAATGCGTTACCACAAAGTGGATATACCTGAGCAATGAAAATAGTTTAAACTGATACAAATCTTGCCTCGCCTTGGCGTTTGTGAACGGACAGTGCCCAGCGCTCACGCAGCGACGCCGGTTAAGTGATCATTAGTAGGATGCTTATGAACCAAGCAGAAACCACTTCAGACCATTACACCCTTCTTCTTATTTCCCAGCCTAGCATGTCTGTTTCGGCGTTAATGACGTGTTTAGAAAAAGAAACACATAGTGCCGTTGAACTCGTGCCTCCCCACGAGATTGCAGCCAAACTGACTGCGCGCTCTGGACTGGTGCTCATTGATCTCAATGCCTTTGATGACACCGCTACCGACCAACTCAAACAAACGTTAGCACCCTTTGCCGAGCAACACGTATTCGCCTTACTCAATGCCCATGATTTGAGTGCCAAAGAGCTGGCGAGCTGGCCTTTTATCAAAGGGGTATTTAAAAAAGAGGATGAAGTAAATCACCTTTGTCACGGCATTGAAAAGATGTTTTCCGGTGAGTATTGGTTGCCCCGCCATAAAATGGCTGCCTTAATCCATTATTACCAACAGCATCACCAGCAAACCATTGACGAACAGGCGGTTGTGTTGACTAACCGTGAACAGCAGATTTTGCATCATTTGGTCACAGGTGCCTCAAATCAAGATATCGCCAATGCCTTAGCGGTGAGTGAGCACACAGTCAAATCGCATCTGTATAACGTGTTTAAGAAAATCAACGTCAAAAACCGTGTACAAGCCGTGTTCTGGGCGAAAAATAACGCCTCATTAATTGGCTTTACCGGACAAGAAGGTCCAGTCGATAATGACGAGGTCAATGGGTAACTTGGACCCCAGCTGTCCCCGCGTTACCATGGTGTAATTCTTAGCCAAAAAGGACGTTGTAGGATGGCTTTCGATGTGTTTAATGGCGATGCAGACGGCCTAGCGGCTTTGGTGCAATGGCGTCGTGCCTACCCCGAAGCCAATACGCTGATCACCGGGGTAAAACGTGATATTGCACTGTTAAAGCAGGTTCCCCTGGCCACTGAGCAGGTCACAGTGATGGATCTCTCCATGGCCAAAAATCAAGCTGCTCTTGACGCTTTGCTCGCCTCCGGCACCCAGGTTTTTTATGCCGATCACCACCAAAGCGGCGCCGTGCCTCAATCGCCTTTGCTTCACGCCCACATTCATACCAGCGCGAACACCTGCACCGCCTTAATTATTGATAAGCTTTTGCACGGTCAATATCGAGAATGGGCGCTGGTTGGTGCCTATGGCGATAATCTCCATCGTACCGCTAACGCCCTCGCCCACCAGTCACAAATGGCAGCCAGCCAACGTGATCGGCTTGAACAGCTTGGCCACTGTCTTAATTACAATAGCTATGGCGCCAGCCTGGATGATCTGATCATGCCTCCTGCCATCTTATATCGGCATCTGTGTGGCTTTGATACCCCCGATGCCTTTATGCGCGCTTATCCGGACATTGTAACGACCTTGGCAGAGGCCTACCAAAGCGACCGTGATAAAGCGAAAGCGCTAGCGCCTGAAACCACTGGAGATGGGGGTAAAATTTATCTGTTACCGGATGCTGCTTGGGCGCGTCGCATCAGTGGTATGTTAGGCAATCAGCTGGCAAATCAGGCGCACGACAGTGCGCATGCTGTACTGACGCCGATGTCGAGCGGTGATTGGATGGTCAGTATCCGCGCGCCGTTAAATCGTCCCTCTGGCGCGGTACAGTTAGCAGAGCAATTTGCTACCGGTGGCGGTCGGGCTGCCGCGGCGGGCATCAATGCCTTGCCTGCCACCGCCTTATCGGCATTTACCGCAGCGTTTATGGCACATTTTTCGCCATAGCGGGATCAGCAATACCGAAGCCGTCACGCTATCACGCCCTGAGTATGCTTACGACTTGCGTCGCTGCCTGTAACCCAGCAAACTATTGCTCGATAACAAACTATTGCTTTATAACAAACTGTTGCTCCATAACAAACTGTTGCTCTATAAAAAACGTTTTGCCTCATAAGATATACGCTGAGTGGCCACTTATTCGCAAGCCGGTAAGTGGCGTACATACAGCCTAACGTGCTGATGGCGACTCGATAAAACAAAGGATCCACGATGATTAAAAAATGTCTGTTCCCAGCGGCTGGCTATGGCACCCGCTTTTTACCGGCGACCAAATCGATGCCGAAAGAAATGATGCCGGTGGTCAATAAACCCCTGATTGAATATGGCGTAGATGAAGCTTTGGAAGCGGGCATCAATGGTATGTGTATCGTCACAGGGCGCGGCAAACATGCCATTATGGACCATTTTGATAAAAACTATGAGCTCGAGCATCAAATCAGTGGCACCAATAAAGAAGCATTGCTGGACGATATTCGTAATACAATAGAAAAAGCCTCATTCACTTACATTCGCCAACATGAGATGCGCGGGTTAGGTCACGCAATCCTGACAGGACGCGATTTAGTTGGCGATGAGGCCTTTGCGGTCGTCCTTGCTGATGATCTTTGCATTCATCCAGGCAACGGCGTGCTTAACCAGATGGTCGCGCTCTACAATCAGTTCCGCTGCTCCATTGTCGCCGTCGAAGAAGTGCCAGAAGATGAAACCCATAAATATGGGGTGATTGCGGGCCAAGAGATCAAAGATGACCTTTTCCGCGTAGACAATATGGTAGAAAAACCCGATCCCGGTAATGCACCGAGCAATCTTGCGATTATTGGCCGTTATATTCTCACGCCCGATATCTTTGATCTGTTAGAAAACACCCCACCAGGTAAAAATGGTGAGGTGCAGATCACCGATGCCTTGCTAAAACAAGCGCAGTCAGGCTGTGTGCTTGCCTATAAATTTAAAGGCGAGCGCTTTGATTGTGGCAGTGTTGAGGGCTTTATTGAGGCCACAAATCACTGCTATCAGCATCACTACCTCGGTAGCAGTAACAAAGATGAGGCAACCGTCAAAAATCCGTAATCGCCTCAGGTGCACTGGCGCGAGTGGTTTTTTCGATACGAGCAAAGGCTGTGTAAATATACAGCCTTTTTGTTTGGTCATGGTCGTGTCTGTGCGATACTCAACGACCAACCAGTGAGCTGATTGAGTAGTAGGATAATAATGGACAATAT
>NZ_MUFH01000184.1:0-5202 GCF_001996115.1 Salinivibrio sp. MA427 | reverse complement strand
CCGGTGCTTTGGGAGGCGTGTTTGCCCAAAACACCAAATCAGCCAGCGATTTTCTTTCCGGTGATCAGGCCTTAGGTGGTTACCTTAAACAAGGGTTCCACAGCAACAATAATGCGTTACGCACAAGCGGCGCGGTGTTTGGACGCACAGAGACGGTTGATTGGCTGGTACAAAGCTACTATCACGATTCGGACGATAACCAACTGGGTAATGGTAAAACTTTGTCTGACTCTTCAAACCGTGAAAAAGGTGGTTTTGCTAAAGTCCGTTACACACCATCTTTAGATCATCAATGGACGTTGACTGCTCGTCAAGGCGAACTTGATGATATGTCTCCATCAAATCCCTCAGTCAAAGAGCCGTCAGGTTCTTATCCGTTAGTATACCGGGAAACAAGGGACCAGAGCCTTTCCGTTGCCTACGATTATAGTCCCGCCAGTCATTGGGTCGATATTAACTCTCAGTTGTATTTCAATAATACTGAGATGAAAGAGCACCGTGTTGCACCGCAAGAACGTGACAATAATGAGACTCAAACCATAGGTTTCTCTATCACGAATACGTCCAACATAAAAAATATCGATTTAATTACAGGTCTGGATTTATATCGCGATAGTTATGAAACGAAACGTGATGACAGCAGTGCACCTGGAGAGCGTCCGGCAGGACAAGATGCAAATGCAGAAAGTATAGGGGCGTTTGGTCAAATAAATATTCCTGTATTCGACCAGATTCGTTGGCAAGCGGGTGTTCGATTTGACTCTTACAAAGGTGAAGATAATCGACCGACATCACTGGATAGTGAGAGCCGCGATCATGCGTGGTCCCCATCGACGGCATTGACATGGAACGCAACCGAACAGCTAGCATTGACTGCCAGCTATCGCGAAGCTTTTCGTGCACCGAGCTTAGAAGAAATGTATGCCAGTGGTACTCACTTTGTGGTTCCTATGGGGCCTACAAAGTTGATCAATCGATTTATACCGAACCCGGACTTGAAACCAGAGCACAGTGCCAACAAAGAATTAGCCATCACCTACCAATTTACTCCGACGAGTTATTTCGATAATGCCTATGTTGATGCGCGCCTGTTCCGTAACGATGTTGACGATTTTATTGATATGAACGTTGACTTCATGGGCGGCACAACAACGCGTGAAAACGTTCGCGATGCCAAACTGGAAGGTGTTGAGCTAAGCCTTCATCACCAACTCGGTGGCTTTACCAATAATCTAAGCTACAGCCAAACCGAAGGCAAGAATAAGAATGATGGTAGCTATCTTGATAACATCCCAGCTCACAAGTTTGTCGCAGAAACCGACTATGCGCTGGCGACGTTACCAGTGAGTGTCGGCGGTCGAGTTTCTTATTATGCCGACCAAAACGACACTAACGATGCCAACACTTACGACGGCTACACCCTGTGGGATGTGTATGCAAGCTACAGTCCCAATGGCGCTTGGGATGGCGTGAAGTTTGATTTAGCGATCGATAACTTAACCGACGAGCAATATACCCAAGCTTGGGCGCAAGTGGCTTCACCAGGGCGCGATATCAAATTTAATGTTCGTTACCAATTTTAGCTCGTTACCAACTTTAACGACTCGTACAAAGGGCAGGTGAACGCCTGCCCACACTGATAGAACCTATCACAATAAAAATAGGCTGGGAGTGATCAATGACAACCACTACGTTAACGGAGCAGGTCAGTGCGCTACTGACCGAGAATGCCTCGATGCTGCCTGCCGATATGGCAGCAACGCTAGGTGTGAGTGAGGGGGAAGTGGTACGCGCCATGCCCGCAGATTATCAAACTTGGGTCGATGGGCAACATGCTGAAACCGTGCTCATGCAGGTGGCCGGATGGGACGGGCCTGTGACGGCGATTGTGCATTCCGGCGGCTCGATCTTTGAAGTAAAAGCGCCGTTCCCCAAAGGAAAAATCGCTTACGGCTATTACAACTTAATGGGTAAGCCCGGCGAAATGCATGGCCACTTAAAGTTAGAGCGCATGGCGGGCATTGCTTTTGTCAGCAAAGCCTTTCGCGGCAAGACAACCCATTACATCGGCTTTTTTACCGAACAAGGCGATTCGATTTTTAAGATCTATCTCGGGCGTGATGAAAAACGTCAGCTTTTAGACCATCAGATTGATGCCTTTAACCAACTAAAAACGCAGTTAGCGACCTCACAACAAACAGAATCGGAGCAATAACTATGGATCAAGCGACTAAACAACAACGGCTACAAAACCGCCTTGGCCCTGAAATTAAAGAATTTCGTGCAAACTGCCGGACATTACAGCTTGCAACATTGGATACAAAAGGCAAACCCAATGTTAGTTATGCCCCCTTTGCTCAGCGTGAAGATGGCTTTTATATCCTGATCAGTGAAATTGCCCGTCACGCACGCAACCTGCAAGAAAACCCAAACTTGTCATTGATGATGATCGAAGATGAAGGGAGCGCGAAACAGATTTTTGCTCGTCAACGTCTTAGTTTTGATGCACGAGCTGAAATGGTGGAACGTAACACCGCGACTTGGCAAGTTGGCATTGATGCATTGAAAGCGCGGTTTGGCGATATTATCGATAATTTGAGTGGCTTAGAAGACTTTCGCCTCTTCCGTCTGGCGCCAGAAAACGGCCTGTATGTGAAAGGATTTGGCCAAGCGTTTCAGGTTGGCAGTGACGACTTTGTTGATATGGTGCACCTTGATCAAGGCCACCGTAAAATCGGCGAAGACAATGACATTAAAACTACCGATGAGCTCGTCATTAACGGCTAATCGAGTTGATGAAGGGTGAGACGGCAATGTGTTTCGCATTGCCGTTTTCTCTTTATTATCGGTATTGGGCTTGGTAACAACCTCGCTGCAATTATGGTAAAGTAAACGCCATTACCAAGCCGATAACCACGAGCAGCATGAATTACATCCCATTATCTGACTACAAAAGAAAGTGGATTTTCACCCATCAATCTCTCCCTATCCCAGAGCAAGATCTTGCTGAGATTAAACCCATGACAGAGACGCGTGCGGCGCAGTTGTGGCAAGAATTTATCAGTAAAGATAGCCCGACACCGGATCATTTTGGTAAGCAAGATTGGCCCACCCATCAAAACGTTTGGACTCAACGGCTGGTCTGGCAACATGCGTGGGACAACGATGATGATCTGCCTGAAAACTTTGTGTCCAATTTTCCTTGGGAAGACAATATTACGGTCTACTTTTGTTACGACAAACATAATATCGTCGAAACTCGCTGGGGCGTGTTCAAGCAATATTGGAAAAACTTTCTATTCTATGATGACAAACCCATCTTGATTGGTCGTCGTCGCAAAGAGGTTGCGATGTTTGAGCAATCAGGTGAAGTAGTGATCGGTCAACGTGACTGACGTTCAAGTCATCAACGACGTGGCCGTTAATAGAAAGATAAACCGCATGTCCAATCCATAGCGTCATCGTATAGGGATCAGAGATGATAAAAATAATCGCTGCCGTGTGTTTGTCGGCCTTACTGGTTGGGTGCTCGTTACCTAATATGTCGGATCTGTGGCGCAATTACAGTACCATTGGCTTAAACGAAGCATTACGGGGAGCCGAGCAAGATCTGATTCATTGTCGCTATGATAAAACGCTGGATACCGCGCAGCGATACACAGTGATTGGAACCGCGCGAGAAAAAGCGCGTGCGTTCGAATTAATGGGGATCGCGTATAGCGAGCAAGAAAACACTGCTGAATTTGATCATACCTTGCAACGCTTTTTATTTTCAGAGCCAGGGCGCGCAATGACAGCGCCACAGGTGCAAATACAATGGCAACAAGCCCAGCTAGACATTGAGCATCAGCGTGAGACGGCGCTAAGCCAGACGCACTGTTTGCAGTCAACCAATATCCCCAAAACAGGACCGCTCAAATAATTAGGCAGCCACTGAATGTGACTGCCTGCGCACGCCGCAATGTTTGGCTAGCTCTTTAGAATACTGTCTGCCAAGGTGATCAGTCGCGGATAAGCGAACTCACTTTCTTGCGCAATCGCAGCTTGTTCAACTAACACCTCGTGCAGAATCTCTTGTGTGGTAAGCGGGTTCGCAAGTACCACCCTAAACACTGTGGTCGTCCGCCGCTGCCACTGCTCTGGCGTGAGACGCGTCCGTGAGACGAACGTTTGACCTGATTCACGCTGGCGTTTTTGCACAAATTTAGTCAGATCATTGAGCAAGTTATGAATCAAATCGACTTGCTCTTCATTAGCCACCGCAAGGGCCGCTTGCACACGAGCGGGAACAAACCGATAGGTCAATAAACAAAGCTCTGGCTCTGAGATCAGCTCAAAATCCGGGTGTTGGCTAATCATCTTGGCAAACGCAGCTGCTTTATCGATACTTTGATCAATCAACAGCTCATAGCCACGGCGAGAAATAATATTCATACAGGCAAATACCAACATCGCCATACCGCTGCGAGAGCCTTCAAGCGTATGACTTCCGAGGTCTTTTGCCCCTTTACGGAGAATATACTCGGCGTGGTGCTCGATGGATGCGACCACGGAAGGATCTTTAAACAGCACCATACCGGCGCCCATAGGGACATACAGCTGTTTATGGGCGTCAATGGTCACCGAATCAGCACGCTCAATACCGGCCAGCTTATGGCGCTGGTTATTCGACATTAACGTGGCACCACCCCAGGCGGCATCCACGTGAAAATGAATGCCTTCTCGCTCAGCAATATCAGCTAACGCATTGAGTGGATCGATACTGCCGGTTTCTGTCGTGCCAGCGACACCCACGATGGCCACCGGTTTGATATTATCGCGATTCAGTTGCGTAATAGTGTCTTCGAGTGCATTAATGCAAATGCGATTTTGGTTATCTGCGGGCACGGAGATCAATTGGTCGCGGCCAATCCCTAGCACATCGGCGGCTTTTCCTAATGAATAGTGGCCCCGTTCAGACACTAAAATGGCCAAATCGCGATAACCATAGTGACGCATTGCACCAAACAAGCCTGCTTTGTTAATGCCAGGAAATTCACCATCAGGCTTAAGGACGTTATTTCTCGCCACCCATAGCGCGGTAATGTTGGCGACTGTTCCCCCCGAGCAGAATGCGCCCAGCGAGTGGTTGGCGCTGTGCATCCAGCTTTGATAAAAGGCATCATCTTGCTGATAAATTAGATTATGCAGCATGCCAAGCAC
>NZ_MUFH01000183.1:0-5250 GCF_001996115.1 Salinivibrio sp. MA427 | reverse complement strand
TTATCTAATTAGCGCTTAGTATTAGGCTTTAGTTAGCAAAAATTTAATCATCAAAGCGAATATGCGTAAGACTTTGATGAGTAGAAATACGAAGCCCTGACCTAACGGTCGGGGCTTTTTTGTATCTTTAATCTTTGATGAAAAACCAATAAAGCCCTGGCCTGACGGTCAGGGCTTTCTTTTTTTGTTCGTGTTTGCTCGTCTCATCGCGACATAGCACAAAAAAGCCTCTCTATAATAGAGAGGCTTTTGTCGTTTTAACCAGTGTCGTTTTAACCAATATTGACGGATTAAATGGAATTTTTGTCTATCAGACCCTGAGTACGCTCGGCTGGCTCGTTAAGTCCGAGCTTCTTATAGGCTGTTAGCATCAGAGGCAAAGAAGCTTTAGCGGCTTCAGTGTCAGGGAAGTCTCGTTGTAAGGCCTGGCAACGGTTAACGGCTGCAACCCAAGCTTCACGACGAATATAGTAGTCGGCGGCGGCTAACTCGTATTGCGCTAAACGATTTTTTAACGCGATCATACGTGCCTTTGCATCAGCAGCATACTCGCTATTGGGATAGCGTTCGAGTAAGCGGCGAAAATCAGCAAATGCTTTACGAGCCGGCTGAGGGTCACGATCATTGCGCTCCATACGGAGAATGTCGTGGATTAGGCTACGATCTTGTGCCATATGAACGAGGCCTCGCATATAGGCAACCCAGTCACTTTCGGCATGAGCGGGGTGCATACGCATAAAGCGATCAATGGTTGCTTCGGCCAAGGCCAGATCGTCATTTTTGTAATAAGCATAGATAAGATCCAGTTGCACTTGATCGGAATAAGCACCAAACGGATAGCGAGAGTCCAATGCCTCAAGCTTTTCAATGGCTGTTATCCATGCCCCTTTGTTTAATTGCGCTTCAGCATCCTGATACAGTTTGGATGGCGGATCGTCTTGGACAACTTGACTGTTGCTTGWGCAACCGACGAGTACAGAGGCTGCGAGTAGCGCAGTAAGGGTTAGGCGTTTCATGGGTTATCGCACTTCCTTGAAAAGTTTTTATGCCATCTGGATTACGGTCACAGCGGCAAACAGATACAATGTCATTATCCCGGCTATTTTATCCAGTGATAGGCGACTATAGCAAAAGGCGTTTACCGGCGATATGCCGAGCGCCACGATAGCGACTGTTGCGAGGGTTTAGTCATAGAAATCACAGAAAAGTTCGGTATGGCACAACAGATAGAATTATCCCATCAGATCCAAGAACACCAAATGGGTCAGCGACTCGATCAAGCGATCGCAGAGCTGTTTCCCGATTACTCTCGCTCTCGGATCAAAACATGGATTCAAGCAGGGCAAGTCTCACTCGATGGTATGGCGGTAGACAAGCCTCGTCAGAAAGTCATGGGCGGGGAGCAGGTTGAGATTGCTACAGAGATTGAAGATGACGATCGCTGGCTACCCCAAGAGATACCGCTCGACGTCGTCTATGAAGATGATGACCTCTTGGTGATTAATAAACCTGCTGGGCTTGTGGTGCATCCAGGTGCCGGCTGTCCGGATGGAACACTATTGAATGGTTTACTTCACCGTTATCCTGATATCGGGGATGTACCGCGTGCAGGGATAGTGCATCGTTTGGATAAAGATACCACGGGCCTAATGGTGGTTGCGAAAACGATCCCCGCGCAGACCCGACTGGTACGCGCGCTACAAAAACGTAAAATCACGCGTGAATACGAAGCGATTGCGATTGGCAATATGACCGGTGGTGGCATGGTGGACAAACCGATAGGCCGCCATTCAACAAAACGGACTCATATGGCCGTCCAAGAATTAGGGAAGCCTGCGATAACCCATTATCGGGTTGCAGAGCATTTCCGGGGTCATACACGGTTACGTTTGCGACTAGAGACGGGGCGGACTCACCAAATCCGAGTGCATATGGCGTATTTAAATCATCCTCTGGTAGGGGACCCGCTTTATGGCGGTAAGGCAAAGCCTCCACGTCAAGCCGGCGAGATCTTGGTTCAGACGCTAAGGCAGTTCAAGCGCCAAGCATTACATGCCGCCATGTTACGTCTTGACCATCCGATCACGGGTGAGCAAATGGAATGGCATGCCCCGATCCCCGACGATATGGTCGCATTGACGGAGCATTTACGTAGCGACCAAGCGGAAAACGGAGAAGACGAGTACTAATGGATTACCTCCAACCTGATTGGCCGGCTCCTGATAATATCGGTGCACTTACCACAACTCGTGAAGGGGGAGTGAGCCAGGGCGCGTTTGCGGGTTGGAATCTTGGTATGCATGTGGGTGATGATCCAGATGCCGTGCAARAAAATCGTCTTGCTCTAGCCGGTATGGTTCACGGAGAACTGACGTGGCTTGAGCAAGTTCATGGGACTGAGGTCGCACGGCTGCCACATCAAGACACACATCCCAAAGCCGATGCAGCATTTACAGATACCGTCGGGCAAGTTTGTACGGTTATGACCGCTGATTGCTTACCGGTACTTTTTTGTAGCCATGATGGTTGCCAAGTCGCGGCGGCACATGCCGGGTGGCGAGGGCTATTAAATGGTGTTTTAGAATCAACCCTCGCTTTATTTTCGCAACCAGAACGCTGTTTGGTTTGGTTGGGGCCGGCAATTGGTCCACAAGCTTTTGAAGTCGGTGAAGATGTTTATCAGGCATTCATCTCGTATTCTTGGCAGACCAAGGCCGCTTTTTCACCTCGAGGGTCAGACAAGTATTTGGCTGATCTCTATGCGCTTGCAAGGCAACGACTAATAGCTACTGGCGTGACCGCGATTTATGGGGGATCGCTATGTACCTACCAGCAAGGCGATCAATTTTATTCCTATCGCCGAGATGGACAAACGGGGCGGATGGCAACGTGTATCTGGCGAATGAAATAAAGTCGTCTTAGATGCTTGAAAAATACCTGCATCGTGCCCATTTATTCATCAACTAAAGGTGTTAAGTGGGAGGAACTAACGATGCGCCTTGACCGTTTTACCAGTAAGTTTCAAATTGCCATTTCTGATGCGCAATCACTCGCGTTAGGGCGAGACCATCAATATATTGAACCCGTTCACTTGATGACCGCACTCTTGAATCAAGATAGCAGTGCGATTCGTCCGCTATTAACCATGCTGAACGTGGATGTGAGCCAACTGCGCTCTAGCCTTTCTGAGTTATTGGATCGCGTCCCTCAAGTCACAGGCACGGGCGGTGAGGTTCAGCTTTCGAATCATCTGGGTAACTTATTTAACCTTTGCGATAAGATCTCACAAAAGCGTAAAGACAAATATATCTCGTCTGAGCTTTTTGTCTTAGCTGCGGTAGAAGATAAAGGGCCGCTTGGGGAGCTATTGCGCAGCCATGGCCTGACATCACAAAAAGTTGAACAAGCGATAGAAAAAGTCCGTGGCGGTCAGCAAGTCGATGATCCCAACGCCGAAGAAAACCGGCAGGCGTTGGAGAAATTTACCCTGGATCTGACCGAGCGTGCTGAGCAAGGCAAACTGGATCCTGTTATCGGCCGTGATGATGAAATTCGCCGGACCATCCAAGTGCTACAGCGTCGTACCAAAAACAATCCCGTCCTGATTGGTGAGCCTGGTGTAGGCAAAACCGCGATTGTTGAGGGGTTAGCCCAGCGTATTGTGAATGGTGAGGTACCGGAAGGTTTGCGCCGTAAACGCGTGCTTTCTCTCGATATGGGGGCGCTAGTCGCTGGGGCTAAATACCGTGGGGAGTTTGAAGAGCGACTAAAAGCGGTATTAAATGAACTGGCGAAAGAGGAAGGTAATGTCATCCTCTTTATTGATGAACTTCATACCATGGTCGGGGCCGGTAAAGCTGAAGGGGCCATGGATGCCGGGAATATGCTCAAACCTGCCTTGGCACGGGGCGAGCTTCACTGTGTGGGCGCAACGACACTTGATGAATACCGCCAATATGTAGAGAAAGATGCGGCATTAGAACGTCGCTTTCAAAAAGTATTGGTGAATGAGCCAAATGTAGAAGACACGGTCGCCATTCTGCGCGGATTAAAAGAGCGTTACGAGCTGCACCATGCGGTAGAAATTACCGATCCGGCCATCGTCGCCGCAGCCAGCTTGTCACATCGCTACATTGCCGATCGCCAGTTACCCGATAAAGCCATTGATCTTATTGACGAAGCGGCGTCCAGCATTCGGATGCAAATTGATTCGAAACCCGATTCGTTAGATCGCTTAGAACGACGCATTGTCCAACTTAAAATTGAACAACAAGCACTAGAAAAAGAAGAAGATAGTGCGAGTCAAAAGCGTTTAGAGACATTGCGTGACGAGCTAGAGGCAAAAGAGCGTGATTATGCCGAGCTCGAAGAGGTCTGGAACACAGAAAAAGCCGCTGTATCTGGAGCTCAACATATAAAAGCTGCTTTAGAGCAAGCACGAACTGACATGGAGATAGCGCGGCGAGCCGGGGATTTAAGCCGAATGTCAGAACTACAGTATGGCAAAATTCCTGACTTAGAAAAGCAGCTCGATCTTGCTAGCCAAGCAGAAATGCAGGAAATGACTTTATTGAAAAACCGAGTCACAGAGGCTGAGATCGCAGATGTTATCGCACGGCAGACAGGGATCCCTGTTTCTCGTATGCTGGAAAGCGAAAAAGAAAAGCTACTTAAAATGGAATCAGCCTTGCACCAGCGGGTGATAGGTCAAGATGAAGCGGTCGGTGCCGTCGCCAATGCCATTCGGCGTAGCCGAGCCGGACTGGCGGATCCGAATCGCCCGATTGGCTCCTTCCTTTTCCTTGGGCCGACAGGGGTGGGTAAAACTGAGTTGTGTAAGTCGCTGGCCGAATTCATGTTCGATAGCCGTGATGCTATGGTTCGGATAGATATGTCTGAATTTATGGAAAAACACTCGGTAGCACGCTTAGTTGGCGCGCCTCCTGGTTATGTTGGATATGAAGAAGGGGGCTATCTTACTGAAGCGGTTCGTCGTCGTCCCTATTCGGTAATTCTACTTGATGAGATAGAAAAAGCGCATTCTGATGGCCGAATTCATGTTCGATAGCCGTGATGCTATGGTTCGGATAGATATGTCTGAATTTATGGAAAAACACTCGGTAGCACGCTTAGTTGGCGCGCCTCCTGGTTATGTTGGATATGAAGAAGGGGGCTATCTTACTGAAGCGGTTCGTCGTCGTCCCTATTCGGTAATTCTACTTGATGAGATAGAAAAAGCGCATTCTGATG